>NZ_JBHYTK010000014.1:72532-83005 GCF_042749255.1 Streptomyces sp. NPDC059524
ACCGCGGCCTGGATGGGGGGGAGTACCCCGGGCCCGGCCCCCCCACCGCGCACCGGGTGCACCGCCAACACGGGGGGGCCGCGGGCGCGGCGCCCCGCGCCGCGCTCCTGGCCGACCTGCTGCCCCGGGGTGCCGAGCCGCACGTCGGCGTGCTGCTCGACAACACCCCCGAGTTCCCGCAGTGGCTCGGCGCCGCCGCCCTCGCCGGAGCGGCCGTCGCCGGCATCAACCCCACCCGGCGCGGCGCCGAACTCGCCCGCGACATCACCCACACCGACTGCCGGGTCCTGGTCACCGACCGCTCCCGGCTGCCGCTGCTCGACGGCCTGAAACTGCCCGGCGTCCGCGTCCTGGTCACCGACACCGGCGCCTACGAGGAGATGCTCGCTCCGTACCGGGGCGCCGAGCCCGTCGCCGCCCGCCGGGTCGGGCCAAACGCGCGGATGCTGCTCTACTTCACCTCCGGGTCGACCGGCGCCCCCAAGGCCGCCATCTGTTCCCAGGGCCGGCTCGCCGCCGCGGGCCGCTCCCTCGTCGGCCACTTCGGGGTGCGCCGCGACGACGTGCACTACATCTGCATGCCCCTCTTCCACGGCAACGCGGTCATCGCCGACTGGGCCCCCGCGATGGCCGCCGGCGCGGGCGTCGCGCTGACCCGCCGCTTCTCCGCCTCCGGCTTCCTGGACGACGTACGCCGCTTCGGCGCCACCTACTTCACCTACGTCGGCCGGGCCGTGCAGTACCTCCTGGCCACCGAGGAACGCCCCGACGACCGGGACAACCCGCTCCGGGTCGGCTTCGGCACCGAGGCCGGGGCGGTGGACGCGGCCCGCTTCGAGGAGCGCTTCGGGGTGCGGCTCGTCGAGGGCTACGGCTCCTCCGAGGGCGGCGCCTCCGTGTCCCGTACGCCCGACACCCCGCCCGGCGCCATCGGCAAGGCGTCCCCGGGCGACGACCTCGTGGTGCTCGACCCTGAGACCAGGGCGGAGTGCCCGCCGGCCGTGTTCGACGCGGGCGGCCGGCTCGTCAACGGGACGCAGGCGATCGGCGAGCTGGTCAACCGCGGGCGCTCGCCGTTCGAGGGCTACTGGCGCAACGACCGGGCGAACGCGGAGCGGGTGCGCGAGAACGGCTGGTACTGGACCGGGGACCTCTTCTACCGGGACGCCGACGGCTTCCTCTACTTCGCCGGACGCGACGACGACAAGATCCGCGTCGACAGCGAGAACCTCGCCCCCGCCATGATCGAGAACATCCTGGCCCGCTGGTCCGACGCCGCGGCCGTCGCCGTCTACGGCGTCCCCGACCCGGTCACCGGCGACCAGGTGATGGCCACGGTGGCGCTCCGCGACGGCGCCGCCTTCGACCCCCTGGCCTTCGGCGAGTTCCTGCTCGCCCAGGGCGACCTCGGCACCAAGATGGCCCCCCGCTTCGTCCGCGTCGTGGAGCGGATGCCGGTGACCGCCACCAACAAGGTCCGCCGGGGCGAACTGCGCCGCGAGGGCTTCTGGAGCGGCGGCGAACTGTGGTGGCGGCCGCCCGGCGAGGCCACGTACAGGCCGCTCACCGAGAAGGACCGGGACGAGCTGCTCGCCACCTGTGAACGGCTGGGCAGGAGAGGGCTGTTGGGGGCGTGAGAACTTCATGTGGGGACCGTGAGAGTGCCACTGTTTCCGGGACCCGGGCGCCCACAGGATGTCTGCCGACAGAGATTATCCGGCACGGCACGAAGGGGCACCTTGATCATGGCGAGTGTCATGCAGCACCGTTTCGAGCCCGTTGAAAACTCCTCCGCGACCGGCGCCCGGCCGCGGCTGGTGATCGAGAACCTGGACGGCAACGACCAGGGCATGGCGCTGGTGACGATCTGCGTCGTCGCCGAGACCGACGGCCGCGCCGCCGCCGCGTTCGGACAGCTCACGGCATGACCGTCCCTGGGGGGGACCGGGCCGAGCCCGCGAGAGACACGGGGAACGCGGTGGGGTTCAAACTCCACCTGCACCCCGTCGTCATCCCGGGCGAGGCCGCGTATCTGGTGTCGCGCCAAGGCGTCACCGCCCTGCGCGGTGAGCACGCCGAATGCCTGGTGCCGCTGCTCGACGGAACCCGGGACGTGGCCGGCATCCTGCGCGAGGCCGGCCGCACGCTCGACCCCGATTCCGTCCTGAGCTCGCTCGAAGAGCTCACGGCCGCCGGCCTGCTCCGCCTCCACCCGCGCGTCGGGTCACCCGGACTCCCGGGCGACCCGACGCGCTCCGCGGAGGCCTACTGGGACCTCGCCGGGCTGGACGGGGCGGCCACCGCCGCACGGCTCGCCGCGGGCGCGCTCTGGGTCGAGACCATCGGCGGCGCCGACCCCGACGCGGTGCGCGCGGCCTGCGCCGCCAACGGGATCGGCCTGGCCGGCGACCCCGAAGGGGCCGCCCTCACGCTCGTCGTGTGCGACGACTACCTCGCCCCGAGCCTCGGCGAGATCGACCGGGCGCACCGGGCCGCGGGCCGCGCCTGGCTGCCGGTCAGGGGGTGCGGCGCCGAACCCTGGATCGGCCCGTTCTTCCAGCCGGACGAGGGGCCCTGCTGGCACTGCCTGCGGGTCCGCCTCGCCGGGCACCGGGCCGCCGAACGGCCCGTACGGCGGGCCCTCGGGATCCGGGGCCCGCTGCCCCGCCCCGCCGCCTCGCTCGCCGCGGGCCGCTCGCTCGCGGTGAACCTCGCCGTCCTGGAGGCCGCCAAGTGGCTGGCCGGCATCCGAGACGCGGCCCAGGGCCGGCTGCACACCTGGGACACGTTACGCATGCGGGCCACCGAGCACCGTGTGGACCGGCTGCCGCAGTGCCGGGACTGCGGTGACCCGGACATCGTCGCCGAGCGGGTGCGGCGGCCGTTCGTCCCCGTCTCCCGGCCCAAGGCGGGCGGCAGCGGCGGCGGACACCGGGCCCTGACCCCGGACCAGATGCTCGCCCGGCACGGCCACCTCATCGACCCCGTCACCGGCATCGTCAAGGAGATCCGGCCCGCGCCGCACACCCCGGACGGCCTCAACTCCTTCGTGTCCGGGCCCAATCTGGCCATGGGCGCGCACACCCTGGCCGGGCTGCGCACCGGGCTGCGCGCCCTGAGCGGCGGCAAGGGCATCACCGAGACGGAGGCGCGGGTCGGCGCGCTGTGCGAGGCCGTCGAGCGCTACAGCGGCACCCGCCACGGTGACGAGCCCGTGATCGTCGACAGCTACCGCGGACTCGGTGCCGAGGCTGTGCACCCGTACGCCTGCCAGCTCTACGACGAGCGGCAGTTCCGCGAGCGGGAGCTGTGGAACGAGCGGCACTCCAGCTTCCAGTACGTGCCCGAGCCCTTCGACGCGGACCGCCCCACCGAGTGGACCCCGGTGTGGTCGCTCACCCACGGCCGGCGGCGCCTGCTGCCGACGTCGATGCTCTACTTCACCCGCGGCGCCGCCTCCGCGGACGGCCTGTACGCCGACTCCAACGGCAACGCGGCGGGCAGCAGCCGCGAGGACGCCCTGATCCAGGGGTTCTTCGAAGTCGTCGAGCGGGACGCGGTCGCCCTGTGGTGGTACAACCGCACCCGCCAGCCGGGCGTCGACATCGACGCGTTCGACGAGCCCTACGCCGAACGGATCCGCTCGGTCTGCGCCCGGACGCACCGCGAGCTGTGGGTGCTCGACCTCACCTCGGACCTGGGGATACCGGTGTTCGCGGCGCTGTCCCGGCGCACCGACAAGCCCGCCGAGGACATCGTGTTCGGCTTCGGGGCGCACTTCGACCCCCGGGTGGCGCTGCGCCGGGCCCTGAGCGAACTGGGGCAGCTGCTGCCGGCCGTGTACGACGCCCGCCCCGACGGCACCGGGTACGCGGTCACCGACCCGGAGCCGCTGCACTGGTGGTACACGGCGAAGGCCGCGCACCGGCCCTACCTGGTCCCGGACCCGGACCGGCGGCCCCGCACGCCCGCCGACTGGCCGTACGCGCCGCGGGCCGATCTGCTCGAGGACGTCGAGGCGATCACCGCGCTCGTGCGGCAGCAGGGCATGGAACTGCTCGTCCTGGACCAGACGAGGCCGGATCTGGAGATTCCGGTAGTGAAGGTTCTGGTCCCCGGCATGCGGCACTTCTGGGCCAGGTTCGCTCCCGGGCGGCTCTTCGACGTACCCGTGCAGCTCGGCAGACGCGCCGAGCCCGTCACGTACGAGCAGCTCAACCCGGTGCCGCTCTTCGTCTGAGGAGCTGATTCGACGGGAGCATCCCGGTCTCAACTCCGCGTGGACAAGAGACTTTTGAGTTGATCTTCGGCCCACTCCTGGTTGTCCCGGCCTTCACATATCATCCCCACACGGTGGGGTTGGACATGGCGAGAAGAGGCCACGGACGATGCAGAACAAGAACCGGTTCGACCGCGCGGGCGACGAGGACGGGGAGGGTGCGAGACCCTCCCCGCCCAAGAGGAGCCGCGACCTGCTCGCACCACGGGTCGCGCGCACCATCCTCGTGATGGCGCTGATCAGTTACTCCGTCGTCATCCTGCTCAACATCCTCGACACCCCGATGCCGACGCGGCACACGGCGGTGGCCATCGCCTCGCTCGTCGTCGTCCTCGCGCTGCAACTGCGCCACTCCGAGCCCGGAGCCAACCGGGCACCCCTGCGCCGCCGCCTGCTCACCCTGGGCGTGCAGGCCGCTCTCACGTATCTGCCGCTGCTGATCTTCCGCGCCGAGTGGGGCGCCATGGCGGGATTCCTCGCCGGCTCGCTGCTGCTCCTGCTGCCGCCCCGGGTCGGCTGGAGCCTGTACGCCGTCGTCGGCGTCAGCCTCGTCGTGCCCTCCCTGATCGAGCACCGCTCGGTCCTCGTCACCGTGTACCTGTGCCAGTCCACGCTGCTCACCGGCCTGGTCACGTACGGGCTCTCCCGGCTCAGCGAGCTGGTCGGCGAAGTGCACGCAGCCCGCGGCGAACTGGCGCACATGGCCGTCACCGAGGAGCGGCTGCGCTTCGCCCGCGACCTGCACGACCTGCTCGGCTTCGGCCTGTCCACGATCACGCTCAAGGCCGAGCTGGTGCACCGGCTGATGCCGGGCCACCCGCAGCGCGCCATGGACGAGATCCAGGACGTGCTGCGCGTCGCCCGCGACTCGCTGGCCGATGTGCGACGGGTCGCCCGCGGCTTTCAGGACATGTCCCTGGAACAGGAGATCAGTTCGGCCCGGTCCGTGCTGTCCGCCGCCGACATCGAGCTCGACGTGAAGGTCGAGCTGCGGCCCTTCGGGGCCCGCTCCGACGCCGTCCTCGCCGCGGTGCTCCGCGAGGCCATGACCAATCTGCTCCGGCACAGCAAGGCCGGCCACTGCACCATCGATGCCGAGCACCTGGGCGAAACGGTCCGCCTGACGGTCGCCAACGACGGGGTGGACAGCGGGTACCGGGACCCCTCGCCCGACAGCGGCAGCGGCCTCGCGAACCTCGGGATCAGGGTCCGGGCCATCGGCGGCCGGGTGGACGCCGGCTGCGTCAAGGGCACCAAGGGGACGACCTTCCGGCTCGTGGCCGAAGTGCCCGCGCACAGCGAAGTCGTCCAACCCCCTTTTCTTGGGGAAAAGTTGATCCTGCGGCCGGGTTCGGTCAGCCGGATAACGGCGTCCGATTGATAGGATTCGGTCAATATTCGAACGGGTTACGGGGGAACCATGATTCGGATTCTGCTGGCCGAGGACATGAACATGGTCCGCGGCGCTCTGGTCGCTTTGTTGAATCTCGAAACCGATCTCGAGGTCGTCGTGGAACTCGAACGCGGCGACGAGATCGTCCCCGCCGCCATCGAGCACCGGCCCGACGTCGCCATCATCGACATCGACCTCCCCGGCCTGGACGGCCTCAGCGCCGCCGAGCGGTTGCGTGAGAGCGTGCCGGGCTGCCGCGCCCTCGTCCTCACCAGCCTGGGCCGCCCCGGCACCCTGCGCCGCGCCCTGTCGGCGCAGGTCTCCGGCTACCTCCTCAAGGACGCGCCGCCGAAGCAGCTCGCCGAGGCGGTGCGCCGGGTCGCGGCCGGCCAGCGCGCCATCGACCCGCAGCTGGCGCTCGACGCCTGGGGCGGCACGGAGAACCCGCTCACGGAGCGGGAGAACGAGGTGCTCAAGCTGGCCGCCGAGGGCTTCGAGGCACCCGAGATCGCCACCCGGCTGCACCTCACGACGGGAACCGTGCGCAACTACCTCACGGCGATCGTCAGCAAGCTCAACGCCCGCAACCGGGTCGACGCCATCCGCATCGCCCGGGAGTCCGGCTGGCTGCTGTGAGCCGGTGAGGGCGGTCTCTAGCGCGCGCCGAAACGGCGCGGGTGACCGGCCACCGGCTGGGCCATCCCGGCCGCCGCGAGATAGCGCAGGATGCCGTCCGTGACGTCCGGGTGCAGCGGCAGGGCCTCCGTCGCGGCGCCCGGGGTCACCGGCCACGCGAGCATCGCCACCACCCACACCGCCTCCGGGCGGTGCAGCACCACCCGGTGCAGGGACGCGGGCGAGGCCAGCGAGATCCCGGCGTCGCCCAGCGTCAGCCGCACGTCGCGCGGCAGCCGCAGCAGATCGTCCCCGGACAGCTCCTCGGGGTCGAAGGTGGCCTGCCGGGACTCGGGCGAGACCGACAGCAGCGGCCCCTTGAGGTCGTCCACGGACAGGGTGCGCACCGTCATGTGCGAGAGCCGGCTCAGCGTGGGCAGGAGCAGCAGGCACACCCCGTCGCCGTCGGCGTAGTCCGCCGCGACGTTGGCCGGCAGGATCGGGCCGAGCTCCATGCGGCGCAGCACCTCGCGCACGACCGGGCTCGGGTCGTCGAGCTTCTCGGAGCCGAACCGCCCGGTGAGCACCACCGTGTCGGCGGACGCCCGCACGGCGACGTCCTCGCTCAGCGACCACAGATGGACCGGCTGTCCGCCCATGGGGCTGCTTGGGGTCATGGCGGCACTCCTCCCCGAGTGTGGACGGCAGCGCGTCCGCCGCGCGTCGGCCGAGTATCCGCCGGGCGTGATCGACGCCGCCAGGCAGGCGTTCATGCCCGGGACATGAGGAATTCATGGCCCCCGCGAGGGCGGCTTTGGCCGGTCACAAGCCCCGGCTCCTACCGTGCGGCGCAGCCGGACCGGCTGCGACTGCGGCGTCCGAGGCGTCTACGGGAAGGGGGCGGCCGGTGGCCGTTCTGTCAGTGGAAAGCAAAGAGATCCACCGCAAGGACGTGCGGCGTCTGGACCGGGTGGTCATCCGGTTCGCGGGCGACTCGGGCGACGGCATGCAGCTCACCGGCGACCGTTTCACGTCGGAGACGGCGTCGTTCGGCAATGATCTTTCGACTCTGCCGAACTTTCCGGCGGAGATCAGGGCGCCCGCAGGCACGCTGCCGGGCGTTTCGTCGTTCCAGCTGCATTTCGCTGACCACGACATCCTGACGCCGGGTGATGCGCCGAACGTTCTGGTGGCGATGAACCCGGCGGCGCTGAAGGCGAACATCGCCGATGTGCCGCGGGGTGCGGAACTCATCGTGAACACGGACGAGTTCACCAAGCGGGCGATGGCGAAGGTCGGTTACGAGGCCAGCCCGCTGGAGGACGGTTCGCTGGACGCGTATCACGTGCATCCGGTGCCGCTCACGACGCTCACCGTGGAGGCCCTGAAGGAGTTCGACCTCTCGCGCAAGGAGGCCGAGCGCAGCAAGAACATGTTCGCGCTGGGCCTGCTGTCGTGGATGTACCACCGGCCCACCGAGGGTACGGAGAAGTTCCTCAAGGCCAAGTTCGCGAAGAAGCCGCACATCGCCGCGGCCAACCTGGCCGCGTTCAAGGCGGGCTGGAACTTCGGTGAGACGACGGAGGGCTTCGCGGTCTCCTACGAGGTGGCGCCCGCGGCGAAGGCCTTCCCGCAGGGCACGTACCGCAACATCTCCGGGAACCTCGCGCTGGCCTACGGGCTCGTGGCGGCGTCCCGTAGGTCCGAACTCCCCCTGTTCCTGGGCTCGTACCCGATCACGCCGGCCTCGGACATCCTGCACGAGCTGTCCAGGCACAAGAACTTCGGCGTGCGTACCTTCCAGGCCGAGGACGAGATCGCCGGCATCGGCGCCGCACTCGGCGCGGCCTTCGGCGGCAGCCTCGCCGTCACCACCACCTCCGGCCCCGGCGTGGCACTCAAGTCCGAGACCATCGGCCTGGCCGTGTCGCTCGAACTGCCCCTGATCGTCGTCGACATCCAGCGCGGCGGCCCCTCCACCGGCCTGCCCACCAAGACCGAACAGGCCGACCTCCTCCAGGCCATGTACGGCCGCAACGGCGAAGCACCCGTACCGATCGTCGCGCCCCGCACACCCGCCGACTGCTTCGACGCGGCCCTGGAAGCGGCCCGGATCGCCGTCACCTACCGCACCCCCGTCTTCCTCCTCTCCGACGGCTACCTCGCCAACGGCTCGGAACCCTGGCGGATCCCCGAGGTCGACGAACTCCCCGACCTGCGCACCCGGTTCGCCCAGGGCCCCAACCACACCCTGGACGACGGCACCGAGGTCTTCTGGCCCTACAAGCGCGACCCCCAGACCCTCGCCCGCCCCTGGGCCGTCCCCGGCACCCCCGGCCTCGAACACCGCATCGGCGGCATCGAGAAGCAGGACGGCACCGGCAACATCTCCTACGACCCGGCCAACCACGACCTCATGGTCCGCACCCGCCAGGCCAAGATCGACGGCATCCAGGTGCCCGACCTCGAGGTCGACGACCCCACCGGCGACGCCGACACCCTCGTCCTCGGCTGGGGCTCCACCTACGGCCCCATCACCGCCGCCGTCCGCCGCCTGCGCACCGCCGGCGACACCATCGCCCAGGCCCACCTGCGCCACCTCAACCCCTTCCCCGCCAACCTCGGCGAGGTGCTGGCCCGGTACGAGCACGTCGTCGTCCCCGAGATGAACCTCGGGCAGCTCGCCACCCTGATCCGGGCGAAGTACCTCGTCGACGCCCACTCCTACAACCAGGTCAACGGCATGCCGTTCAAGGCCGAGCAGCTCGCCCACGTACTGGAGGAAGTGCTCCATGCCCGTTGAACTCCCGCTCCTGCCCAAGGACTTCAAGTCCGACCAGGAGGTGCGCTGGTGCCCGGGATGCGGTGACTACGCGATCCTCGCGGCCGTCCAGGGCTTCATGCCCGAACTCGGCCTCGCCAAGGAGAACATCGTCTTCGTCTCCGGCATCGGCTGCTCCTCCCGCTTCCCGTACTACATGAACACGTACGGCATGCACTCCATCCACGGCCGCGCCCCCGCCATCGCCACCGGCCTCGCCTCCTCACGGCGTGACCTCAGCGTCTGGGTCGTCACCGGCGACGGCGACGCCCTCTCCATCGGCGGCAACCACCTCATCCACGCCCTGCGCCGCAACGTCAACCTCAAGATCCTCCTCTTCAACAACCGGATCTACGGGCTCACCAAGGGCCAGTACTCGCCGACCTCGGAGGTCGGGAAGGTCACGAAGTCGACGCCGATGGGGTCGCTCGACGCGCCCTTCAACCCGGTGTCCCTCGCCATCGGGGCCAACGCCTCCTTCGTCGCACGCTCCGTCGACTCCGACCGCAAGCACCTCACGTCCGTGCTGCGGGCCGCGGCCGCGCACCCGGGGACCGCGCTGGTGGAGATCTACCAGAACTGCAACATCTTCAACGACGGTGCCTTCGAGGTCCTCAAGGACAAGCAGCGGGCGCAGGAGAGCGTGATCCGCCTGGAGCACGGGCAGCCGATCACTTTCGGGGCCGACGGGGCGAAGGGTGTCGTGCGCGACCCGGCCACCGGCGACCTGAAGGTCGTGCCGGTCACGGATGCGAACCGGGCGGACATCCTGGTCCACGACGCGCAGGCCGCGTCGCCGACCACCGCCTTCGCCCTGTCCCGGCTCGCCGACCCCGACACCCTGCACCACACGCCCATCGGCGTCTTCCGTGACGTCGAACGGGCCGTCTACGACGTACAGATGGCCGACCAGCTCGACGACGCCGTCACCCAGAACGGCAAGGGCGAACTCGGCGCCCTTCTCGCCGGCACCGACACCTGGACCGTGGAGCGTTCCTCATGACCTACGTCATCGCCCAGCCCTGCGTGGACCTCAAGGACAAGGCCTGCGTCGACGAGTGCCCCGTCGACTGCATCTACGAGGGCCCGCGCAAGATGTACATCAACCCCGACGAGTGCGTGGACTGCGGCGCCTGCGAGCCCGTCTGCCCGGTCGAGGCCATCTTCTACGAGGACGCGGTGCCGGACGAGTGGGCCGGGTACGGCAGCGCCGACACGGAGGTCTTCGCCCTGGCCGGAGTCTCCGGCGGCGCGTCGGCCGCCGGGCCGCTCCCGCAGGACCACCCGGTCGTGCAGGGCGAGCCCGTGAAGGAGCCCAACTGACCGGCCCCCGCACCCCGAACGCGCCGAGGCCCTTCCCGACAT
>NZ_JBHYTK010000015.1:0-39028 GCF_042749255.1 Streptomyces sp. NPDC059524
CCCGGTCGTCTTTCTCAACATCGGGCGAAGTCCCTGACCACGACGAGAGCCCCGCCATCAGCCGGGCCTCTCGTCGTGCTCACTTTGCGACCTACTCCGTAGCGATCGCGTTCAGGACGTTCATGCGGCCGGCCCGGAAGGCCGGGATCAGGGCGGCGAAGAGGCCCACGAAGGCCGAGCCGATGAAGACCGCGATGATCGTCGGCCACGGGATCTCCAGGACCCCGAGGCCCTCCAGGGCGAGGAGCTTCTGGGCCGTCGCGCCCCAGCCCATGCCCAGGCCGAGGCCGAGCAGGGCGCCGAAGAGGGCGATGACGACCGACTCCAGGCGGATCATGCGGCGCAGCTGGCGGCGGGAGAGGCCGATGGCGCGCATCAGGCCGATCTCGCGGGTCCGCTCGACGACCGACAGGGCCAGGGTGTTCACGACGCCGAGGATCGCCACGATGATCGCGAGGGCGAGGAGCCCGTAGATCATGTTGAGGAGCTGGCCGACCTGGTCCTTGAGGGTCTCCTTGTAGTCGGTCTGGTCCTTGACCTTGACGGTCGGGTCGGCGGCGACGGACGACTTGAGCGCCTTGTAGGCGGCGTCCTCCTTGCCGTCGGCGGCCTTGGCGAACATCATCCCGTTGAGCGGCACCCGGTCCTCGGGCAGGTACTGCTCGGCGGTGGCGACGTTGGTGTACATCGCGCCCTTGTCGAACGCGGTGTCGTCCGAGGTGATCGCCGCGATCCTCAGCTTGGCGGTGGAGCCGTGGTGGAAGGCGACGGTCATGGTGTCGCCGACCTTGAGGTCGTTGCGTTCGGCGAACTCGGAGCCGACCGACATCGCGTTCTTCCCGTACGCCGCCGAGAGCTCACCGGAGGTGGTCTCGCGCCGCAGGTCCTGGGCGTAGCTGGGGCTGGCGGCGGAGAGCTCTTCCTCCTCCTTGACGCCGCCGGGGGTGGTGAGGGTGGTCTTGACCCACTTGACCTCGGTGACGTGGGAGACGAGCCCGCTGTCGCGCACCTTCTTGAGGGAGTCGGCGGCCTGGGGCTTGATGCCGCCCTGGCCCTCGACGATGAAGTCGGCGCCGACCGACTTGTCGAGCTGGTCGGTGGCCGAGGCGACCATCGAGGAGCCGACGACGGAGAGGCAGGCGACGAGCGCGAGGCCGATCATCAGGGCCGCGCCGGTGGCGCCGGTGCGGCGCGGGTTGCGCAGCGCGTTGCGCTCGGCCATCCGGCCGACGGGGCCGAAGAAGCGGAGCAGTACGGCGCTGATGACGCGGACCACAATGCCGGCGAGGAGCGGGCCGACGACCACGAAGCCGATGAGCGAGGCGACGATGCCGGCGCCGAGCCACAGCGAGCCCTGGCTCGCCTTGTCGGCCTGGGTGGCGAGGTAGAGGGCGAAGCCGCCGCCGCCCGTGAGGAGCAGGCCGATGACGGCGCGGACGAGTCCGGCCTTGGCGTCGGCGGGGGTGCCGGCGTCGCGCAGGGCGGCCATCGGGGAGACCTTGCCGGCCCGGCGGGCGGGCAGGTAGGCGGCGAGGACGGTGACGACGATGCCGAGGAGCAGGCCGACCGCGGGGGTCGTCCACTTCACGGTGAGGTCGTCGGTGGACAGGTCCATGCCGGCGGCGGACATGAGCTTCATGAGGCCGACGGCGAGGCCCACACCGGCGCCGACGCCCACCACGGAGCCGACGACGCCGAGGAGCAGCGCCTCGACGAGGACGGAGCGGTTGACCTGCTTGCGGGAGGAGCCGATGGCGCGCATCAGGCCGATCTCGCGGGTGCGCTGGGCGACCAGCATCGAGAACGTGTTGATGATGAGGAAGATGCCGACGAGGAAGGCGATGCCGGCGAAGCCGAGGAGGGCGTACTTGATGACGTCCATGAAGGAGCCGACGTCGGAGGCGTTGGCGTCCGCGGTCTCCTGCTGGGTCTGGATCTTGTAGGTGCCGTTCCCGGAGAGTTCCGCAGCGACGTTCTTCTTGAGCTGCGTGTCGCTGACGCCTTCGGCGGCGGCGATGTTGAGCTGCGTGAACTGGCCGGTCCTGCCGATGAGTTCGCGCTGGGCGGTGGCGGTGTCGAAGTAGACGACGGCCGCGCCCGGGTTGGTGACGGTGAAGGAGGCGATGCCGCTGATCTTCGCCTTGATGTCGCCGGAGACGGAGATCGTGCGCAGCTCGTCGCCGAGCTTGAGGTGGTGCTTCTTCGCGGTGTCGGCGTCGACCATGACCTCGGTGGGCCCGCGCGGGGCGTGGCCGGAGGTGATCTCCATGGAGCGGAGGTCGTTCCTGGTCCAGTTGCCGGCGATGGTCGGGGCGCCGTTCTCGGAGCCCATGTTCTTGTTGTCGGCGTTCACGACGGTCACGTTCATGGAACTGACCGCGCCCTCAGCGGACTTGACGCCGTCGGCCTGCTTCACGGTGGCGAGGAGCGAGGCGGGCAGGGCGTCGGGCCGTCCGGTGTCGTTGCCCTCGACCTCGGAGTCCTTGGGGCTGACGGTGACGTCGGAGGCGGTGGCCGTGAACAGCTTGTCGAAGGTCTTGTCCATCGTGTCGGTGAACACGAGGGTGCCGGTCACGAAGGCGACGGACAGGAGCACGGCGACGGCGGAGAGGGCCATGCGGCCCTTGTGCGCGAAGAAGTTGCGCAGCGAGGTCTTCAGGACGGTGTTCGCGGCGCTCATGACGTACGGCCCCGGGCGTCGAAGTCCTTCATGCGGTCGAGGACGGCGTCGGCGGTGGGCCGGAGCATCTCGTCGACGATGCGGCCGTCGGCCAGGTAGAGGACGCGGTCGGCGTAGGAGGCGGCGACCGGGTCGTGGGTGACCATGACGATGGTCTGGCCGAGCTCGTCGACGGAGCGGCGCAGGAAGCCGAGGACCTCGGCGCCGGCGCGCGAGTCGAGGTTTCCGGTGGGCTCGTCGCCGAAGATGATCTCGGGCCGGGCGGCGAGGGCGCGGGCCACGGCGACGCGCTGCTGCTGGCCGCCGGACAGTTCGGTGGGCCGGTGCTTGAGGCGCTCGGCGAGACCGACGGTCTGCACGACGCGGTCGAGCCACTGCCGGTCGGGCTTGCGGCCCGCGATGTCCATCGGCAGCGTGATGTTCTCCAGCGCGTTCAGCGTCGGCAGCAGGTTGAAGGCCTGGAAGATGAAGCCGATGCGGTCGCGCCGCAGCTGGGTCAGCTTCTTGTCCTTGAGGCCGGTGATCTCGGTGTCGTCGAGGTAGATCTGGCCCGCGGTGACGTTGTCGAGTCCGGCCAGGCAGTGCATGAGCGTGGACTTGCCGGAGCCGGACGGGCCCATGATCGCGGTGAACTGGCCGCGGGCGATGTCGACGTCGACGTGGTCGAGCGCGACGACGCGGGTCTCCCCCGCCCCGTACGCCTTGACGACCTGCCGCGCCCGCGCGGCGACGGCCGTCAGCCCTCCGGTGCCCCCGTGCCTGGGAATGGTCACAGCCGATGTCACGGTATGTCTCCTAAGTCGGTCACGCAGCGACGATGTCGTGGGCCGGTGCGCGGGTCGCGGATCTGCGGGAAGTGCGTGGGTCGTGGTCCACAAGGTCCGTTCTGCGGACCGGGCCTTGCGGTGTGCGTTCAGTCTGGTCGGGCGGGGGGTCCGGGCGCGCTGGTGGAAGTCACCCTCTTTCCCGGGGGAAAACCCCACCCCTCGACGGTAGGAAGAACCCCCGGCCCGCTCGTCCTCCAGGGGGACGAACCGTCCCCGGTCCGTTGTACGGAGCTCCCCCTAGGGGAGGTCCACCCTTCGGTGGAGCTCTACTCAGGGTCGTCTCCACCCGCTTAAGCTCCGCCGTGCAAGTAGGTGCAGGGGGAAAGGATTTCCGCAGGTGAACTCGTCCGTGGCCGAAGGGGCCTCTGACCGGCGGCGCGGCGCGGTCGTGGCCGCGCTGATGCTGTCCATGGCACTGGCCGCGCTCGACTCCACCATCGTCTCCACCGCCGTTCCGCAGATCGTCGGGGACCTCGGCGGCTTCACCGTCTTCTCGTGGCTGTTCTCCGGCTATCTCCTCGCGGTGACGGTCACGCTGCCCGTCTACGGGAAGCTGTCCGACACCCTCGGCCGCAAGCCGGTGCTGATCGCGGGCAGCGCCCTGTTCCTGCTCGGCTCGGTGCTGTGCGCGTCGGCCTGGGACATGGGCTCGCTGATCGCGTTCCGTGTCGTGCAGGGGCTGGGCGGCGGCGCCATCCAGGGCACGGTGCAGACGCTCGCCGCCGATCTGTACCCCCTGGAGGAGCGCCCGAAGATCCAGGCGAAGCTGTCGACGGTCTGGGCCACCTCCTCGGTGCTCGGCCCGGCGCTCGGCGGCGTCCTCGCCTCCACGGCCGGCTGGCGCTGGATCTTCCTGATCAACGTGCCGATCGGCGCGGTCGCGCTGTTCTTCGTCGTACGCCATCTGCACGAGCCGCGCCGGGAGCGCCAGGAGCGCGCCTCGGTCGACTGGGCCGGTGCGCTGGCCGTGTTCGCGGCCGGCGGCGTCCTGCTGACCTGGCTGGTGCAGGGCGGCGTCGCCTGGGCCTGGGGCTCGGCCCCCTCGCTGGGCCTGCTCGCCGCCGGACTCGCCCTGGTCGGCGCCGTGTTCCTGATCGAACGACGGGCCGCCGAACCGATCCTGCCGGGCTGGGTGTGGCGCCGCCGCACCATCGCCGCGGTCAATCTGGCACTCGGCTCGCTGGGCCTGCTGATGGTCGCCCCGACCACGTTCCTGCCCACGTACGCGCAGTCGGTGCTCGGCCTGTCGCCGGTCGCGGCCGGGTTCGTGCTGTCCGTGATGACGCTCAGCTGGCCGGTGTCGGCCGCGTTCAGCCAGCACGTGTACCGCAGGATCGGCTTCCGGAACACCGCCGCGCTCGGCATCACCGGCGCCCTCGCGGTCCTCCTCGCGTTCCCGTTCCTGCCCTACCCGGGCTCGGCCTGGCAGCCCGCGCTGCTCAGCCTGCTGCTCGGCGCCGCCCTCGGGCTCTTCCAACTGCCGCTCATCGTGGGCGTGCAGTCCACGGTCGACTGGTCGGAGCGCGGCACGGCGACCGCCTCCGTCCTCTTCTACCGCCAGATCGGCCAAACCGTCGGCGCCGCCCTGTTCGGCGCCGTCGCCAACGGCGTGATCGCCGGCCGGCTCGGTGCGCACGCCGACCTGGACTCGGTGGCCGGCGACCCGCGGGCGCCCGGGGTGCGCCCGGCGATCGACGCGGCCGTGGACGCCGTGTACCTGGGCGCGGCGGCCGCCGCGGCGGTGGCCCTGCTGGTCCTGCTGACCCTGGCCCCGCGCCGCTTCCCGGTCCTGGACCGCCCGGCACCGGTACCGAACCACCAGAACCGAACACCGGAACCAACCGACTGAACCGAAGTGAACCGACCGACCGGACAGTTTGCGGAAAGGCTCCCCAAGGCGAATACCTGCGAGTAACGTTCCGGCTCCCACTCCCTCCCTGCGGTCCGCCACCGTCCCCGGCGGGCCCGAGCCACGCAAGGAGACCCGGGATGCCGCACCCCGCCCACGCCCACCGGCCGCACGCCTACCGGCTCCCCCGCCACCCCGACCTGCCGCTGCCCGGAGGTCCCGCACCCGAACTGCGGCTGCTGCGCACCGCGTACCGCCGGCAGCGCCGCGTGGCCACGCTCACCGCGCTCGGCTACTTCACGTCGTTCCTGCTCCTGTCCGCGTTCGCGCCCACCTTCATGAACGGCTCCGCGCACGGCGGCCTGTCCACGGGACTGCTCATCGGCCTGTGCCAACTGCCGGTCACCGGGCTGGCGTTGCTCCTCTACGAGATCACGGCACGGCGGCGCGTCGACCCGCTCGCCCACCGGCTGCGCCGCCGCGGCCGCGACACGACGGGAGGCACCCCCCGATGAGGGACGTCTCCTCGGAGTCCATGGCCCTGGTCGCCTTCACCGCGGTCGCCACCATCACGCTGCTGCTCTGCGTCATGACCGGCCCCGACCGCGACGACCTGGAGGAGTTCTACACCGGCTTCGGCTCCCTGAGCCCGATGCGCAACGGGCTGGCGATCGCCGGTGACTACATCTCCGCGGCGAGCGTCCTCGGCACCGGCGGCGTCATCGCCCTGATGGGCCACGACGGCATCGTGCTGGCCCTCAGCACCGCGCTCTCCCTGATGCTGCTGATGTTCCTGCTGGCCGAACCCCTGCGCAACGCGGGCCGGTTCACGATGGGGGACGTGTTCGCCCGGCGCACTCCGGGCCGCGCCGTCCGCATGGCCGCCTGCGCCGCCACCCTCACCGCCCTGCTGCCCATCATGCTCGTCCAGCTCGCGGGCTCCGGCGACCTCATGGCGTTCCTGCTCGGCTTCACCAGCCAGGGCTTCCGCACCGGCTGCGTCCTCACCCTCGGCGCCCTGATGATCGGCTACGCGGCGATCGGCGGGATGAAGGGCACCGCCCTCATCCAGATCCTCAAGATCGTGATGCTGCTCGGCTCCGGCGCCGTGGTCGCCGTCCTCGTCCTGCGCCGCTTCGACTGGGACCCGGGCGCGCTGCTCGCCGCGGCGGCCGGACGCAGCGAGGCGGGCCGCGCCTACCTCACCTCGGGCCTGCAGTTCTCCGGTGGGCCCAACCCCCGCCTGGACATGATCAGTTCGGAGCTGACCGTGGTCCTCGGCGGCGCCTGCCTCCCCCACGTCACCATGCGCATGTACACGGCGCGGCACGCGCGCGAGGTGCGCCGGTCGATGTCCTGGGCGGTCTCCTCGGTCGCCGTCTTCGTACTGATCGTCTCGGTCGTCGGGGTCGGTGCGGCGGCCCTGGTCGGCCGGGACGCCATCGCCGCCGCCGACCCTCAGGGCAACACGGCGTACCTGCTGGGCGCGCGGGCGGCCTTCGGCCCGACGATGACGACGACCGAGTCGCTGCTCTTCACCGCCGTCACCACCGCCCTGTTCCTCACCCTGCTCGCGTCGGTCGCGGGCATGATCCTGGCCTGTGCGAACACCCTCGCCCACGACGTCTTCGCCCACCGCGGCGAGGAACCCTCCCCGCGCCGGGAACTGAGACTGGCCCGCCTGTCGGCCCTCGCGGTCGGCGTCCCCGCGATCCTGCTCGCGACGGTCGTCCAGCACCGCAACCTGCAGCCGCTGGTCACCCTGTCCTTCTGTCTGGGCGCCTCGGCGCTGGCCCCCGCGCTCGTCTACAGCCTCTTCTGGCGCCGCTACACCCGGGCGGGCCTGCTGTGGACGCTGCTGGGCGGTTCGGTGGCCTGCCTGGTCCTGATGACGGGCACGAACCTGGTCTCGGGCAGCCCGGCCTCGATGTTCCCCGGCCGGGACTTCAACTGGTTCCCGTTCACCACGACCGGCCTGGTCTCCATCCCGCTGGGCTTCCTCCTCGGCTGGCTGGGCACCGTCCTGACCTCTCCGCGCGAACAGCGGGAGCAGCAGGCACGGTACGAGGCGGTGGAGGGCTGGATCCTGGCGGGCGCGCCCGTCCCCCAGCAGCCCGGCCCGCACCCCACCGGCCCGTACCCGTCCGGTCCGTACCCGTCCGGTCCGCGCCGGACCGGTGGTCGCGCCTAGGGCCCCGCGAGCCCAGCCTGATCCGGAAGAAAGGCCCTAGTCGGTCGCCGGCAGCGCTTCCCGGGCCGCGGCCCGGGTGCGTTCGCCCCAGGACGCCACCAGCGGGCCGGCCAGGCCGAGGGCCGCGAAGAGGACGCCGAGCAGCAGCCACCCCGTCTGCCCGAGGGCCAGGACCGCGCCGGTCAGGACGATCGGGGCGAGCGCCTGGCCCGCCTCGAAGCCGATGCCGAACAGGCCCTGGTACTGGCCCTGCGCGTGCTCGGGCGCCAGGCCGAAGCCGAGGGCGAACCCGGCCGAGGACTCCCACACCTCCCCCACGCTGTGGATGACGACGGCGAGGACCGCGAGGACCGGCGCCACCCAGGCCGGGACGTCGGCGGTGAGCGCCATCAGCGGGCAGCTGACGAGGAACAGCAGCCCGGCGAGACGGAACGCGCGCCCGCCCTGCCGCGGCGTCTCCACCCTGGACCCGAGCCGGCTCTGCAGCAGCACGCAGACCCCGCTGCTGATCGCGTAGACGGCGGCGACGGTCCAGCGCGGCGCGTCGGTGTGGGCGCTCAGCCAGATCGGCAGCAGCAGGGAGACCACCTGGTACTGGAGACCCATCAGGCTGTAGAGCCCGACGAACACCACGAACGGGCGGTCGGCCAGGACCGACCAGCGGCGGTGCTCCGCGGGCCGGGGCAGCGGCCGGTAGTCCGGGACGCCGAGGAGCCCGATCAGACCGGCGCCGACGAAGCTGGCCGCGTTGGCGAGGATCAGCGTCGTGTAGGCGGCGCGGGTGTCGATCTGGAGGGCGACGCCCGCGCCCAGGGTGCCGATGACGACGCCCAGGTTGACGAACGTGCGCAGGCGGGCCCGGAAGGCGGCCGGGCGGTACCCGCCGGAGCGCGCGACCAGCGCGCCGCCGGCCGCACCGGCCGCCGACGCACCCAGCCGGTCCAGCGTGGCGAGGAGCGTGAACACGAGCCAGCTGTCGATGAGCACGAACGCGGCCATCGTGACCGCCTGCACGGCGACCGCGCACAGCCAGACCGTGCGCGGCCCGTACCGGTCGGCCAGATTCCCGGCCGGCACCCCGGCCGCCATCCCGACGAGCCCCGCGATCGTCAGGCCCGCGCCTACCTGCGTCGCGGGCAGGTGCACGACGAGCGTGAAATAGAGGACGGCGGCCGCGTTGAACAGGCCGTTGCCGATCCGGCTGACGAAACTGGCCGCGATCAGGGCCCGCTGAGCCCCGGACTCCCCCCGAGCGATCATGCGGCAGAGGGTAACAGCGCCCTATTTCCCCAGCGCCTCGGCCGTCTTCGCCCGCCGCGCGAGCACTCCGTCCCGCAGCTCGGCCATCTCCCGCAGCGCGTCCCGCCGGTCGCGCCGGGTGAGCCGGTCCACGTAGAGGCGGCCGTGGAGGTGGTCGGTCTCGTGCTGGAGGCAGCGGGCGAAGTAGCCGCGCCCCTCGACGACGATCGCGTTCCCGTCCTTGTCCTGTCCCCGGACGACGGCGTGGTCGGCGCGCGGCACCGGCTTGTAGGGGCCCGGCACGGAGAGGCAGCCCTCCATCTCGTCGACCAGGCGGCGCGTGGCGACGGGCTCCTCGTCGAGCACGGGGTTGAGGACGTGCCCGGTGTGCCGGACACCCCAGTCGTCCTCCATGTCCCAGACGAACAGCTGGAGGTCGACGTCCACCTGGTTCGCCGCGAGGCCCGCGCCGTGCGCCACGTGGTTCGTGGCGAACATGTCGTCGATCAGCCGGTCGAGGTCCGCAGTCCCGAAGTCGGCCTCCGTGGCCGGGCGCAGTCGGCGGTGCAGCACGTCCTCCCCGATGACCGTGATGCGCCGCACCGCGCCCCGCTCCACCTCCGGCAGCAGCCCGTCCGCGCCCATGCCCCTCAACTCCCCGATCCGCTTGTGCACTTGACCCGACACTTTGCAAGGTAGCAGTCTTTGCAAAGTGACCGAGGAGAACGAGAAGACCGACGCGGCGACGGACCGCAGGACGCTGCCCGACCATCCCGTGCGGATCGCGCTGCTCGACCTGCTCGCCGAGCTGGGCACCGTGACCTCCACGCAGGCGGCGGCCCGGCTCGGGCACAGCTCGGGCCTGTGCTCGTTCCATCTGCGCCAGTTGGCCCGGCACGGCCTGATCGAGGAGGCCCCGCACGGCGGCGGCAGGGTCCGCCCGTGGCGGCTGCGCTGGGACGACCCGCGCAGCCCCGCCCGGGCCACCGCGCGCACGGTGAGCGCCGAGCTGTTCCTGACGCCGGACGAGGCCGACGAGCTCGCCGAGCGGGTACGGGCCCTGGCCGCGCCGTACGCCCACCGCGCAGCGCACCCGGAGGGCGCGTCCCGCTGGACCCTGGACGCGGCCTTCCGGCCCGCCCCCTGACGCCCCGGCGAGGGCCCTAGGCGGAGGGGTCCGGGTCCATCGCCCGGCCGGTCAGGGCCGCGAGCGAACTGCGGACGTGCTCCATGTGGTCGCGGACCTCCTCGCGGGCCTCGTCGTGCTCGCCCAGGACCCGGTCCGTGTCCTCGGCGATCCGGCCGGCGCGGGCGCGGGCCTGCTCCAGCAGCTCGGCGGCCTGCGCGTCAGCGGCCTCCTGGGCGCGCCGGGCCGACTCCTGCGCCTCGGCGAAGGCCTGCTTCGCCTCCGCGAGAAGGGCCTCGGCCGCGGCCTCGGCGGCGACCTCGCGCTCGACCGCGGCGCGGTCGGCGGCGGCCAGCTCCCGCTCGGCGGTGTCGAGGCGTCCGGCCTGGTCCTCGGCCTGGTCGGCGAGCAGGGTCTCGGCGCGGCGGCGGGTCGCGTCGAAGTCGGCGAGCGCCTCGTCGCGGGCCCGCTTCGCGTCGTGCCGGGCCAGCGTGCGGATCCCGTCGGCCTCGGCCCGCGCCGCGGTCTCCCGGGCGTCGGACCACTCGGCGGCCCGCTCCCCCACCCCGTCGGCGTGCGCGCGGGCGGCGTCGCGCAGCGCCTCGGCGGCGCCGGCGGCGGCCTGCGCGGTGGCCTCGGACTCGGCGCGGGCGGCGTGCCGCACGGCGGCGGCCTCCTCCTCGACGAGGCCGAGCAGGTTCCGGGCGCGCTCGCCCAGGGACTCGTACGTCTGCGGGGCGAGCCCGGCGACGGCCTCGCGCAGCCGCTCCGCCTCCGCGGCCAGCTCGGCCTCCCGCCCGGTCAGTTCGCCGATCCGCGCCCGCGCCTCCTCGGCGGCCCGGAACAGAGCGGCCGCGTACTCCTCGACCTGCTCGGGGCGGTAACCGCGCCACCCCCGTACGACGGCGAACCCGAACGGCGAGGACGACGTACCCGCTGCCATCTCGACCCTCTCCCCACTAAGCGACTGTTGGGCGACACAAACACGACACAAGCGCACCACAGGTGACACACCGGTCGACCCGCTCGGTCAAGGATGCGTCAATTGCCGCCGAAAGTCGGAATCGCGCGATCATCGCGGAGGGCGTCGAAGAGCCGCTCGGCCCCCGCCTCGTCCCACACGACGACGTCACCGACCCCGGGCAGATCCGGCTCCGAGGCCACCGGCACGGTCGTCGTGCCCTTCGGATCGGACAGCTCGCGCCCCATCTCCGTCAGCTCGGTCAGCCCGGTCCGCCGGTCCACCGTGAGCGCGTCCAGCACGGCGCTCAGGAACGGGATCACCTTCCACGGCACGGCCAGCACGGACGCGCTGAGCGCCTCGTCCGCGATCGCGTGCACCAGCTCCCGCTGCCGCTCCACCCGTCCGAGGTCGCCGCGCGGGTCGGAGTAGCGGGCGCGCGCGTACTGAAGTGCCTGCACGCCGTCCATCTCCTGGCAGCCCGCGTCGAAGTCCGCACCCGACTTCGGGTCGTGCAGCCCCCCGGAGGGCACGCACAGGGTGACCCCACCGAGCGAGTCCACGACGTCCACCAGGCCCAGGAAGCCGATCTCCGCGTAGTGCCCGATCCGCAGCCCCGTCGCCTGCTCGACCGTCCGCGTCAGCAACCGCGGCCCGCCCAGCGCGTACGCCGCGTTGATCTTGTTCTTGCCGTGCCCCGGGATCGACACGTACGAGTCCCGCGGGATCGACACCAGATACGGGCCGTTGTCCCCGTAGTGCAGGATCATGATCGTGTCGGTGTTCAGGCCCTGGTCGTTGCCGACGTGCAGCTGCTTGCGCTGTTCGGGCGTCAGACCGGAGCGCGAGTCCGAGCCGACGAGCAGCCAGTCGCTGCCGTGCCCCGCCGCGGGCCGCCCCGCGTAGTCGCTCAGCGCCTGCGTCGTCCGCAACCGGCCGTCGGCCCAGAAGTACAGGCCCGCGCCGTACCCGACCACCACGACGATCACCAGCAGGAGAGCCCACAGGACCCGCCTCGGCCAGCGCCGCCGTCGCACGGGACGCGCCCGCGCCGGATTCCCCGCCATGCACGCATGATGAGGGCGCCCGACCGGTCCCGCAGGTCGAGCGCCCTCAGCGTGTCCTCGCCGATGTGTGTCCTACGCGGCTACAGCAGGCCGTCCCACATCTGCTCGAGCAGCACCGACCACCAGGTCTCGGGCGAACCGAGCGCCGCCGGGTCGATCGCGTTCAGCTGCGCCTGGAAGTCGACCGTCCAGCGGCCCGCCTGCTCCGGGTTCAGACCGAAGCGCAGCCGCCACATGCGGCCCAGCAGCGCCAGCGAACGGGCGAACTCGGGCAGCCCCGTGTTCACGAACTGCGGCGGCACCGGGCCACCGCCCGGCCCCGCCTCCACGGGCACGGCCACGATGTGCGCCGTCCCGTACTGGACACAGACCGCCTTGCCGAAGTCGCTGCCCATCACCAGGTACGAGCCCGCGTCCGACGCCGGCTGCACCCCGCGCTCCGCGGCGAGCTCCGCCAGTGTCGGCACCGGCCGGCCCGGCTGGGCCTGCGCCCAGAAGAACGGCCCGAAGTCCGCCGGGAGACCCGCCACGACCAGGGTGTGCGCGACCACGTCCGGGACGCCCTGCCGCGACACGGCCCGCTGGTCGAACCGGAACACGCCCGGACCGAACGCGGCGCCCAGCTCCTGCGCGATGCCCTCCGGAGGCACCGGCGGCATCGGCTGCGCGGGCGGCAGCGGCGCCCGCACCGGAGCGGGCCGCGCCGGGCCGTCCGCCACCTGGTGCAGCTCGCCCTGGTGGGCGATCAGCTGCTGCATGCCCTGCTGGCGCGACGCGTGATCGGTGCCGTACGGCGCGATCGACGTGATCCGCGCCTGCGGCCACTGCTCCTTGATCATGCGGGCGCAGTAGGCACCCGGCAGCGCGCAGGACTCCAGCTCCGTGTGGAGCTCGAGCACCTGGTCCGGCGGGATGTTCATGCCGCGCAGCTCGTGGAAGATCTGCCACTCCGGGTGCGGCGTGCCGGGCGCCGAGCGGCGGATGAGCTGCTGCTCGGAGCCGTCGGGCGCGCGGTAGCGCAGCACCGCCTGGTAGCCGGGGCCCACCGTGGGCTGGCCGGCCGGCGGCTGCGGGTACCCGTACGCGGCCGGCGGGGCACCCGGGATCTGCTGCCCGGCCACCGGCGGCGGCATCGCGCCGTGCGGCGGGGGCGGCACCGGACCCGGCGCGGCCGGCGCCGGCGGAACCGGACCGGGCGGCATCGGGCCCTGCGGGCCGGGGCTCGCGAGCATCGTCGCCGCGTGGTGCACCCCGCCGCCGGGCGGCGGAGGCGTGGCACCGGGAGGCTTGGGCGCGCCGGGAGCACCGGGCGGGCCGGGCGGCGGCGGGGTCTGACCGCCGGGAGCACCGGGGACGCCGGGCGGGCCCGGAGGCGGCGGCGCCTGACCGCCCGGACCCTTCACGGGCGGACCGGCCAGCATCGTCGCTGCGTGGTGCACCCCGCCGCCGGGCGGCGGAGGCGTGGCACCGGGCGGCTTCGGCGCGGCGGGCGGCTGCGGGGCGCCCGGCATCTGCGGCTGCCCGTCGGGGCCGAGCGAGGACACGAGCTGCGTCGGCACGTAGCCGCCCGCGGGCGCGCCCGGGGTGCCCGGGGCACCCGGAGGCGGCGGCGTCTGACCGCCGGGAGCACCCGGGGTGCCGGGGGCGCCGGGCGGCGGCGGGGGATTCCCGGCGCCACCGCGCGCCGGAGGCTGGGCCTTGCTCGTCGCGGCGTCCGCGATGTCACCGGCGCCGGGCGCCAGCGGCCGCCCGGACGCGTCCCGCGCGCCGGGGCCCTGCGGGTAGCCGTACGAGGGCGCGTCGGGAGCGCCCGGGGCGTTGGGCGCGGGCGGCGTCGGCGCGGCCGGCGGCACGGGGGTGCCCGGCGGCGGCGTGCCCGGCACGGCGGTGCCCGGAGCGGGCGGCGCCATCGGTGCGGGCCGCTCCTCGCGCAGCGCGGGACTCACGGCGGTCGGCGGCAACTGGCTGCCGCCCGACATCAGCGCGGTCTTCGCCTCCGGGGTCACCCCGGGCGGCGGGGTGTCCTCGGACAGCGGCGGCGAGAACACGGTCTCCGGCAGCGGAACGGACCGGTCCTCCTCGTCCCCCACCCCGTTCGTGTCGGTGCCGGCCCACGGCGTGGCGTCGGAACCGGCCCCCGGGAAGCCCTGCGGCTGCACCGGCGAAGGCGTGGCGGGCGCGCTCGGGAAGCCCTGCGTCTCGGCGACGGCCGGAGCGGGCGCGGGCTCGTACGGCGCGGCCGGGGCCGGAGGCTCGTACGGAGAAGACGGAGAGGACGGAGAGGACGGAGAGGACGGAGAAGACGGAGCGGGCGCCGACGGAGCCGGAGAAGACGCGGAAGCCGAACCGCTGTCACGGTTCTCGCGGTTCTCGCGGTGGTCCGGGATGCCCAGCTTGTCCGCCGCCTCCTGGAGCCACTCGGGCGGGCTCAACAGGAACGACGTCTGGTTCAGATCCACCCGCTCGGGCGCCCGCGCGGCCGCCGGCTCCGCGGGCGCCTCCGGCAGCCCGTACTCCTCCTCGTACCGCCGGATCACCTCGCCCACCGGCAGCGCCGGCCACAGCGTGGCCTCGCCGCTGTCCCGCGCGATCACCAGCCGCTGCCGGCCGCCGTCGGACACCGGACCGGTCTCCCGGTCCTCCGCCCACACCACGAACCCCAGCTCGAACTCCCGCACCCGCACCTCACGGTGCTGGTAACCGGGCACGTCACCGTTGATCCATTCCTCGGCGCGCTCCTGCGCCTGCGCGAACGTCACCATCGGAGCCTCACTCCCCACCCGTGACCGGGACCGCGCGCGCGAAGCCGCCGTCCACCATCAGGTTCGCCACCGTCTCCAGCTCCGGCGGATTGCCCGCCAGCCGCGACAGGAACGCGTCGAAGTCGTCCCCGCAAGGCAGCAGCAGCCGCTCGACCCGCTCCGCGACCGACCACCCGGCCGTGTCGCCGCCGTCCCGCGCGTCGTCGTACGCGCACAGCCACACCGAGCCGATCGCCGCACCCCGCACCTTCACGGCGAGGATGCCGCCCTGCACGAACGCGACACCCAGATAGTCCTTCGTCAGGTGATCGCGCAGACACTTGTTGACGTACACCAGGTCGTTGACCGCGGCCTCGTCGCGCACCGTGAAGAACGGCTGGTCGACCAGGAGCCCCAGCTCCGCGTCGAGCGCCGCCCCCACGGGAGCGCTGCCGCCGCCCGCCTTCAGGAACGACCGGTACGCGCCGGGCAGCCGGTACCCCAGGTCCTCCTCCACACCGAGCACCTGCGCCTCGGTCACCGCGACACCCGACTTCGGCAGCCCGAAGTGCGCCGGACGCGTGTCCTGCAACGGGCGCGTGCCCCGCTTGTGCTGGTCGACCGCCGCCGTGGCGAGCCCGCCGTGATGCCGCAGCAGCGCCTTCACCTCGACCGGGACCAGCTCCACGCGCCGCGAACCGCGCACGTGGTGCCAGGTCCAGCCGTGCGGCGTCGCCACCGGCGGAATCGTGTCCCACAAGGGGTGACCGGACGCGGCCAGCGCCGCGTTCGCCGACACGTAGTCCGTGAGGCGCAGCTCGTCGACACCGAAGCCCTCCGGGGGCTCGGCGATCTCGGCCGCCGCACGCGCGTAGGCGGAGAAGTCGGGATAGCCCTCGCCGTCCATCCGCACACCTCTGGGGTGGCGGGCGGCGCGGACCGGGTCCGGGAAGTGCACTACCTGCCCGGCGTAGGCCGCGTTCGGCGGCGCGGTCTGCTGCCCGAGCCGACCTGTCGTCATGGCGGTTGCCCCCTGCGGCACTGTTGACGGTTCCTGGTCGTGACAGCCTATGCGGTTGTACGACACGGGTCACCGGGCCTCCGGTTCCATGACCTGCAGTCACCCCGCCGTCACCACCCTGTGACGAACTGGCGTGTCGCGGGGGACCGACTACCGCTCCAGCCGCCCCATTTGGCAGTCTGTGCAGGCAACCTGGGGGATTGCAGGAGGGGAACAAGACCACATGCACAGCGGTACAGCAGAGCCAGCCACGGCCACGGACGCCCGGTCCGAGGCCGACCCGCGCGTCGGCTGGAGCGCCACCGACACCACCGCCGTACCCGTGCTGCGGGGCCGCCGCGACGGCATCCTGCCCACTGTCGCCGCCGCGCTCTCCGTACGCGGCACCACCCTCACCTCCACCGCGGCCCGCGGCGAACAGGCACCCGCCCTGCACCCGCTCGTCCAGGACTTCCTCGACACCCTCACCAGCGCCCAGCGCGACCGCTTCACCGGACGCTGCGCCGAGGCCATCCTCATCTCCCGGCACCTCTCCGCCTCCGACGCGGAGCGCGCCGAGAAGTCCAAGCGCGCCCGCCGCAAGCCCATGTCGATGAGCGAGGCCCGCAAGGCGCTCAAACACGCCAAGCTCACGACCCGGCGCATTCGCGAGGACGGCGACCCGCTGCACGGCGGCTTCGCCCGCCCCTGCCGCGCCTGCACCGCGCTCACCGCCCACTTCGGCGTCCACGTCGTCGTGCCCGAGGACGCCGCGGCCGAACCGGGCGACGCCACCGATCCCGCACCCCCGCACCCCGAGGCCGCCCCCTGATGTCGCACCCCGCATCCACCACCGACGGCGCCTCCACCGCCCGATTCACCTCCGGCGTCGACACCGTGCTGCGGGCCGCCGGCTGGCGGCCCGGACGCTGGGACATCAAGCAGGCCGAGTTCTGGGCGGACGCCCTGCGCACCCACGTCTCCCCCGCGGGACACCGGCACAGCGTGTTCCCGGCGGCGGTCGAGGCGTGGGCCGAGTTCGGGGGCCTCCACCTCACGCCCACCGGCCCCGGCCGGCACGTCGCCCCGGCCCAGCCCCACCTGGACCCCCTCCACGGGCTCCACATGGCCCGCACCCTCGGCGACCTCGGCCGCGCCCTCGACACCGAGGTCTGCCCCCTGGGCGCCGAATCCGGCACGGAGGCCCTCCTCGCCATCGACTCCGAGGGCCGCGTCTACGTCCTCGACCACAGCGGCGACTGGTACCTCGGCCCCGACATCGACCAGGCCCTGGAAACCCTCATCACCGGCACCCACCCACCCCGCCTCACCTCCGGGGGTTGACCGGTGCGATCGCGGGTGCGTCCCCGGTGGGGGCTGGTCGCGCCCACGCGGCGGAGCCGCAGATCGACACAGCCCCGCGCCCCTGGAAGGCACCCCGCACCTTGATCGGGGAAATGCGCCCGAAGGGCAGGCATTTCAGGGGCGCGGGGAACTGCGCGACCAGCCCCCACCGGGCCCGCAGCCGAAGACCCGCCGGCGGAGCTATGGCGCTCAGCCGACCGGCAAGACCGCCGACACCCGGAACCCGCCCACATCCGTAGCCCCCGCAACAAAGACCCCACCAAGCCCACCCACCCGCTCCTTCATCCCCACCAACCCGTTCCCCCCGGAGGGAAGGTCCGCCGACCCCGCGGCCGCAGGCACCGGCGGCGGCTCGTTCTCCACCTGCATCGCCACCTCCGCCTCCCGATGCGCCAGCCGCACATACGTCTTCGCCCCGGCCGCATGCTTGTGCACGTTCGTCAGCGCTTCCTGCACCACCCGGTACGCCGTCTGCTCGACCGCCGCCCCATAGGCCCGCTCCTCCCCCAGCACCGTCAGCTCCACCACCATCCCGGCGGCCCGCGACTGCTCGACCAGCTCCTCCAGCTCGGCCAGACACGGACCCCCCTCCGCGTCCTCCACCTCGGCCCGCGAGGCCGCCGCGGCAGCCGCGGCCGCGGCCCCCACCGCCTGCAACGGCACCGCACCCCGCTCCGGCACCGCGTCCCCCGCCCGCAGCACCCCGAGCATCTCCCGCAGTTCCGTGAGCGCCTGCCGCCCCATGTCCCCCACCAGCGCCGCGTTCTTCACGGCCTTCTCCGGATCCTTCCGCGCCACCGCCTGCAACGCCGCCGCGTGCACCACCATCAGCGACACCCGGTGGGCCACCACGTCGTGCATCTCGCGGGCGATCCGCGTCCGCTCCTCGCCGCGCGCCCACTCGGCCCGCTCCTCGGCCCGCTCCGCGAGCAGCAGCAACTCCCGCTCCAGCGACTCGTTCCGCTCCGTCAGCGACTCCATCAGCCGCCGCCGGGCCCCCACGTACATACCGAACAGCAACGGCGGCGCCGTCACCCCGAGCGACGTGGTGATGGCGACGAAGGGCACGAACCAGCCGCCCACCTCCAGCAGCTTCTCGCTGTGCACCATGTCCTGCTGCGCGCGCACCACGGACACGATCAGCGTCCCGGCGAACGACATCCCGGCCAGCGCCGCGATGATCCGCCGCGGCATCTCGGACGCGGCCAGCGAGTACAGGCCGACGACCGTGAGCATCACGCCCATCTGCGCGGGCGTCACCGCGACCGACACCAGCACCACGGCGATCGGCCAGCGCCGCCGCAGCACGAGCGCCGAACCGGTCAGCACCCCGAAGACGATCCCCACCCAGGCCGGCAGCCCGGCCTTGTGCGCGAACGGCACCCCTTCCACGGCGCACTCCGCGGCGGACACCACCGCGAGCCCCACATCGAGCACGGCAGACCGCCGCCGCTCCCACCACCACGGCCCCCCGGCCGCGTCTCGGTGAACTTCCCCCGTCGTGGTCATACCCCCACCCTACGGGCGCCCCCTGCCCGATTTCCGGCGAGTTTCCCCCGCCGCGCGCCCCCGTCCGGCGACGCGGAGCGACTCCGTACCGTCGCAGTACCGTCGCATCGGAGGCGCTCGGTACGGCATAGTGTGGGAGGCCCGGCCGTCAGCCTGACGCAATGTCCGGTTCCGGCCGCGATGATCCCCCGTGGTGTAATTGGCAGCACCGTGGCTTTTGGTGCCATTTGTCCGGGTTCGAGTCCTGGCGGGGGAGCGACTTTCGAGACGGGGCCCGATCCATCGGTCGGGCCCCGTCCCCGTTTGAGGCCCAAAACGCCCCGGTATCCTGCGGATGTCCACCCGAACAGACATCCTGAGGGGCACACCCGTGAGCGCCACAAGCCCGGCCGCCGTCGTCGTTCTCGCCGCGGGTGAGGGCACCCGTATGAAGTCGGCCACCCCGAAAGTCCTGCACGAGCTGTGCGGCCGGTCGCTGGTCGGTCATGTGCTGGCCGCCGCGCGGGAGTTGACGCCCGAGCAGCTCGTCGTGGTCGTCGGGCACGCGCGCGAGCAGGTCGCCGCGCACGTCACCGAGATCGACGCCGGCGCCCTCACGGCCGTGCAGGCGGAGCAGAACGGGACGGGGCACGCCGTGCGGATGGGCCTGGAGGGGCTCGACGGCACGGTCGAGGGCACCGTCGTGGTGGTGTGCGGCGACACGCCGCTGCTGACCGGCGAGACGCTGAAGGACCTGGCCGGCACGCACGAGGCGGACGGGAACGCGGTGACCGTGCTGACCGCCGAGGTCCCGGACGCCACGGGCTACGGCCGCATCGTGCGCGACGAGGCCACGGGCGCCGTCACGGCGATCGTCGAGCACAAGGACGCCACCGAGGCGCAGCGCGCGATCCGCGAGATCAACTCTGGTGTGTTCGCGTTCGACGGCCGGCTGCTGGTCGAGGCGCTGGGGCAGGTGCGTACGGACAACAGTCAGGGCGAGGAGTACCTGACGGACGTGCTGGGGATCCTGCGGGAGGCCGGGCACCGGGTGGGTGCGTCCGTGGCGCGCGACCACCGCGAGATCGCGGGTATCAACAACCGGGTGCAGCTGTCCGAGGCGCGGCGGATCCTCAACGACCGGCTGCTGGAGCGGGCGATGCTCGCCGGGGTGACGGTCGTGGATCCGGCGAGCACGCTGATCGACGTGACGGTGACGTTCGGGCAGGACGCGACGGTGCTGCCGTCGACGCAGCTGCACGGGGCGACGCACATCGCCGAGGGCGCCGTGGTGGGTCCGAACACGCGGCTGACGGACACGCGGGTGGGCGCGGGCGCCCGGGTGGACAACACGGTGGCGGACGGCTCCGAGATCGGTCCGCAGGCGTCGGTGGGTCCGTTCGCGTATCTGCGTCCCGGTTCGCGGCTCGGCGTGAAGTCGAAGATCGGCACGTTCGTGGAGACGAAGAACTCGTCGATCGGCGAGGGGACCAAGGTCCCGCACCTGTCGTACGTGGGTGACGCGACGATCGGTGACTTCACGAACATCGGCGCGGCGAGCGTGTTCGTGAACTACGACGGCGAGGCGAAGCACCACACCACCGTCGGCTCGCATTGCAAGACGGGTTCGGACAACATGTTTGTGGCGCCTGTCACGGTCGGAGACGGTGCTTACACCGCCGCGGGCTCCGTGATCACGAAGGACGTACCGGCCGGTTCGCTGGCCGTCGCCCGGGGCCAGCAAAGGAATATCGAGGGTTGGGTGGCCCGTAAGCGTCCGGGGAGCGCGGCCGCGAAGGCGGCGGAAGCGGCTTCCCGGAATCCGGAAACCGCGGACTGACGCGGACTGACCGGAATCAGGTACGCCCGACACGGCGTACCGTGATAGGTGCACACGATTCGCCTGGCTCGCTGCTATAGGGACGCGCGGGCAGCTGGGGCGCGACGAACTCGTCTGAGGAGACTAGTGCTGTGACCGGGATCAAGACGCAGGGCGAGAAGAAGCTGATGCTCTTCTCTGGCCGCGCCCACCCCGAGCTTGCCGAGGAGGTCGCGCACCAGCTCGGTGTCGGGATCGTCCCGACCAAGGCTTTCGATTTCGCCAACGGTGAGATCTACGTCCGCTACCAGGAGTCCGCTCGCGGCGCCGACTGCTTCCTGATCCAGAGCCACACGGCTCCGATCAACAAGTGGATCATGGAGCAGCTGATCATGATCGACGCGCTGAAGCGCGCGTCGGCTCGCTCCATCACGGTGATCGTGCCGTTCTACGGTTACGCCCGGCAGGACAAGAAGCACCGTGGGCGTGAACCGATCTCGGCGCGTCTGATCGCGGATCTGATGAAGACCGCGGGTGCCGACCGGATTCTCACGGTCGACCTGCACACGGACCAGATCCAGGGCTTCTTCGACGGCCCGGTGGACCACCTGTTCGCGCTGCCGATCCTGGCGGACTACGTGGGCGCGAAGGTCGACCGCGACAAGCTCACCGTGGTGTCTCCGGACGCCGGCCGCGTGCGCGTGGCCGACCGCTGGTGCGACCGCCTCGGCGCTCCGCTGGCGATCGTCCACAAGCGGCGCGACAAGGACGTGGCGAACCAGGTCACGGTCCACGAGGTCGTGGGTGACGTGAAGGGCCGCGTCTGCGTGCTCGTCGACGACATGATCGACACGGGTGGCACGATCTGCGCCGCCGCGGACGCCCTGTTCGCGCACGGCGCGGAGGACGTCATCGTGACGGCGACGCACGGTGTGCTGTCGGGCCCGGCCGCGGACCGTCTGAAGAACTCGAAGGTGAGCGAGTTCGTGTTCACGGACACGCTGCCGACGCCGGGCGAGCTGGAGCTCGACAAGATCACGGTCCTGTCGATCGCCCCGACGATCGCCTCCGCGGTGCGTGAGGTCTTCGAGGACGGTTCGGTGACGAGCCTCTTCGAGGGCGAGGCCTGAGCGGCCTAGCTCGTAGATCCATTTGGTGCGGCCTTCCGCGCCGGGTAACCTGTCAAAGTTGCTCGGCGAGGGAGGCCGCACTTCTGTTCTCGGAAGTCGCGGCGGTCCGTTATCGACGCGCTCTTCGTAGCAGGCCGTTCGTGGCCGGGTGACCCTTTCCCCAGATCTACGAGGAGTTGAGAGCATGTCCGAGGTCAAGCTGGCCGCCGAGACCCGTTCCGAGTTCGGCAAGGGTGCCGCCCGCCGCATCCGCCGCGAGGCCAAGGTTCCCGCGGTCCTGTACGGGCACGGTTCCGAGCCGGTCCACATCACGCTGCCGGGTCACGAGCTGCAGCTCGCCCTGCGTACGCCGAACGTCCTGATCTCCCTGGACATCGACGGCAAGGGCAACGAGCTGGCGATCCCGAAGGCCATCCAGCGCGACCCGCTGAAGGGCTTCCTGGAGCACGTCGACCTGCTGCTCGTGAAGCGTGGCGAGAAGGTCACCGTCGAGCTCCCCATCGTCACCGAGGGCGAGCTGGCCGCCGGTGGCAACCTGCTCGAGCACGTCCTGAACACGCTGCCCGTCGAGGCCGAGGCCACGCACATCCCCGAGTCGGTCACGGTCTCCGTGGCGGGCCTGGAGGCCGGTGCCTCGATCCACGCCAAGGACATCACGCTGCCCGCCGGCACCACGCTGGCCACCGACGGCGACGCCGTCGTGCTGCAGGTCCTGGCCGCGCAGGCGGAGGAGGCCCCGGCCGAGGCCGCGGGCGACGAGGCCGCCGCGGAGGCCTGAGCCTTCGAGGTCGTCTGACCTGATGTACGGGGTGGTGGGCGCGGCCTGCCACCCCGTACCGCTGTTCTCACACGTCTCCGACCCGTCTCACCCGACTTTCTAGGCGAGGAATGCGCATGTCCGACGAGAACGCTCCCTGGCTGATCGCGGGCCTGGGCAATCCCGGCCCCGAGTACGCGATGAACCGGCACAACGTCGGTTTCATGGTGGCCGATCTGCTGGCGCAGCGGATGGGGGCCAAGTTCAAGCGGGCGACCAAGGGCCAGGCCCAGGTCGTCGAGGGACGGATCGGTCCGCCCGGACCGGCGAACCGGCGGGTGATCCTGGCGAAGCCGATGTCCTTCATGAACGTGTCGGGCGGCCCGGTGACGGCGCTGAGCGACTTCTACAAGGTGCCGACGGAGCACATCGTCGCGGTGCACGACGAGCTGGACATCGACTACGGGGTGCTGCGGCTGAAGCTGGGCGGCGGCGACAACGGGCACAACGGTCTGAAGTCGATCACGAAGGCGCTGGGCAGCGACTACCACCGGGTGCGTTTCGGGATCGGCCGTCCGCCGGGCCGGATGCAGGTGGCCGACTTCGTCCTGAAGGACTTCTCCTCGGCGGAGCGCAAGGAGCTCGACTACTTCGTGGACCGTGCGGCGGACGCCGTGGAGGCCCTGGTGATCGAGGGTCTGGAGCGCGCGCAGTCGACGTACAACTCGTGAGTTCACGGGTCACGGCGGACAACTGGCGACCTGTGCGGACTTTCCCCGGCAGGAGTTGACCGGGCCGGGGTGGATGGCCAAGGATCCCCGCCATGTTGGCTGTCACCCGGCAGGTCGCGGCGGGTGTTCTCGTCGTGTTGCTGCTGATCACCGGTGTGTGGGCGTCGTGGGGCGCCGCGCAGCACGTCGTCTTCCCGTCCGGCCGTGAGCGCGGTGAGATGACCGTGGCGCGGTGTGCGGGCGAGGTGTGTTCGGGGCCGTTCGCGCCGGCGTCGCCGGTGGCGGTGCGGCATGCGCGGGTGACGCTCGACCGGTCGGTGGGCGTGACCAAGGGGGCCCGCCTTCCGGTGGTGCTCAAGCCGGGTTCGACGTCCGCGGTGCGGGCGGGCGGACCCGGTTTTCTGCGTGCGTGGGTGCCGCTGGGCGGGGCCTTGGTGCTGGCGTCGGTGGTGGTCGCGGGTGGAATGCGGCGCCGGCGCCTCGCGTGGGTCACGGGAGGCGCCGGGTTCGCTCTGCTGACGGCGGCTTTCGTCGCCGTCGGCCTGTGAGGCGGTGCGGGATCAGCCGGTGTTGCGCAGACCGGCGGCGACTCCGTTGACGGTGAGCAGGAGGGCCCGGGCCAGTGTCGGGTCCGGTTCCTGGCCCGCGGCGGCCGCGTCGCGCTGGCGCTTGAGCAGGGCCACCTGGAGGTAGGAGATCGGGTCCAGGTAGGCGTCGCGGATGTCGAAGGTCTGCTTGAGGACGGGCTGGGCGTCGAGAAGTTCCTGCTCGCCGGTGACGCGGAGGATCTCCTGGACGGTGAGGGCGTGCTCGGCCTCGATCGCGGCGAAGACGTGCCGCAGGTTCTCGGGGACGAGCGTCTCGACGTAGTGGCGGGCGATCCGCAGGTCGGTCTTGGCGAGCGTCATCTCCACGTTGGAGATGAAGTTGCGGAAGAAGTGCCACTGCTGGTGCATCTCGTCGAGCACCGTGTCGAGGCCGGCCTCGCGCAGGGCCTTGAGGCCGGAGCCGACGCCGAACCAGCCGGGGACGATCTGCCGGGACTGGGTCCAGCCGAACACCCACGGGATGGCGCGCAGGCCGTCGAGGGAGACGCCGGAGCCGGGGCGGCGGGAGGGCCGCGAGCCCAGGTGGAGGTCGGCGAGCTGGTCGACGGGGGTGGAGGCGACGAAGTACGTCGGCAGGTCCGGGTCCTCGACCAGCTTGCGGTAGGCGGCGTGGGCGGCGTCGGAGACGAGGTCCATCGCGGCGTCCCAGCGGGCGAGGGCCTCGTCGGACTGGCGCGGCGCGGTGTGCAGGGCGGAGGCCTGCAGGGTGGCGGCGACGGTCAGTTCGAGGTTCTCGCGGGCCAGGGACGGTACGAGGTACTTGTCGGAGATGACCTCGCCCTGCTCGGTGACCTTGATCTCGCCTTCGAGGGTGCCCCAGGGCTGGGCGAGGATCGCGTCGTGCGAGGGGCCGCCGCCGCGGCCGACGGTGCCGCCGCGGCCGTGGAAGAGGCGCAGGCGGACGCCGTAGCGGTGGGCGACGTCGCGCAGGCGGCGCTGGGCGCGGTGGATCTCCCACTGGGAGGTGGTGATGCCGCCGAACTTGGAGGAGTCGGAGTAACCGAGCATGACCTCCTGGACGTCGCCGTTGAGGGCGACGAGCCGGCGGTAGGACGGGTCGGCGAGCATGTCCTCGAGGATCGTGTCGGCGGCCTTGAGCTCGTCCGTCGTCTCGAGGAGCGGCACGATGCCGATCTTGGCCCAGCCGGCGTGGAGGTCGATGAGTCCGGCCTCGCGGGCGAGGACGGCGGCGGCGAACACGTCGTCGGCGCCCTGGCACATCGAGATGATGTACGACTCGATGACCTCGGGCCCGAAGACCTCCAGGGCCTTCTTCACGGTGTGGAAGACACCGAGGGTCTTCTCGCCGGCGGCGTCGAGCGGTGCCGGGGTGGGGGCGAGGGGCCTTCTCGACCTGAGTTCCTTGGCGAGCAGCTTGCCGCGGTAGTCGCGGGGCATGTCGGCGTAGCGCCAGGACTCCTCGCCGAGCCGGTCGAAGAGCTGGCCGAGGGCGTGGTGGTGGGCGTCGGCGTGCTCGCGGACGTCCATGGTGGCGAGCTGCAGTCCGAAGGCGGCGAGCGTACGGATCGTGCGGTTCATGCGGCCTTCGGCGAACAGGCCGCCGCGGTGCTCGCGCAGGGAGGTCTGGATGAGGGTGAGGTCGTGGAGCAGCTCGGTGGTGCCGAGGTAGTCGCGACCGGGCTCGTGCGGGGTGTTCTTCGCGAGCCGCGTCTTGGTGTTCTCGAGCTTCTGGCGGATCGCGGTGGCCTTGAGCCGGTAGGGCTCCTCGGCGTTGAGCCGCTTGTAGCGGGGGCTGATCTCGGGCAGCAGTTCGAGGTCGGTGCGCAGCGAGGTGAGCAGTTCCTCGGTGGCGCCGGTGTAGCGGATGGAGTTCGACAGGAAGCCGCGCAGCTCGTCGATCATGTCGAGGGCGTCGTTGATGCCGTGCTCGTGCTGGAGGATCAGGACGTCCCAGGTGACCTGCGGGGTCACGTTCGGGTTGCCGTCGCGGTCGCCGCCGATCCAGGTGCCGAAGGTGAGCGGGCGGGTGTCCTCGGGGAGGGTCACGCCGACGCGCTCGAGCTCGGCGGTGAGGTCCTCGAGGACGTCGCCGACGGCTCCGGCGTGCAGTTCGTCGAGGTAGTAGATCGCGTTGCGCGACTCGTCGGTCACCTCGGGGCGTACGACGCGCAGCTCGTCGGTCTGCCACACCAGGTCGATGTTCTCGGCGAGGCGGGTGTCGTAGCGGCGGCGGTCGGTCTCCAGGACCGGCGTCTCGAGAAGCTCGGCGATGCGGCGGAGCTTGCCGAGGACGGAGCGGCGGGCGGCCTCGGTGGGGTGGGCGGTGAAGACGGGCCGGACGTTCAGGTTACGGACGGTGTCGCGCAGGTGGTCCGGGTCGGCGTCCTTGAGCCGGTCGGCGGTGCGGGCGAGGAGCCCGCCCTCGGCGGCGCGCTTGGCGCGCAGCTCGCGGCCGCGGTGGACCTGCTCGGTCACGTTGGCCAGGTGGAAGTACGTGGAGAAGGCGCGCACGAGCTTGGCGGCGGTCTCCAGCTCGGTGCCGCGCAGCAGCTCGGCAGCGGCCTCGCCGTCCTCGCGCGTCAGGCGGCGGACCTTCTCGACCAGCTCGAGGAGCTCGGGCCCTTCCTGGCGGACGAGCGTCTCGCCCAGCAGGTCACCCAGGCGGCGGATGTCGGCACGCAGTTCGGGGCTGGTGCTCGTCGAAGCGGTCTGATCGGCACTGCTCACAGGTGCGGCTCCTTGCAGTGGTGAAGCTCATCTGGAGGGGAGAGTCCCGGAACCGGGTATGAGTCCCGGGTGGAGATTCAGAGCGGACCGCGCTGTCCGACCGTTTCCAAGGATATGTGCCTGCCTGGGCGACACGGTCCGGGGCCTGCGGGTCGCGCCTCGCGACACGGCCTTGCCGCCGGACACCGCGCTGCCATACTTACGACGCCGTAGGTTACGGAACCGTAGGCAAGTACGTCCGCGGATCTCCGTGGATCTCCTGACCCGTCTCAGGCCCGTTCAACCCTCCCTACCCTCGACCCACAGGGGACTCCCATGGCCACACGCTCCGATGTGATGGAAGACGCACCGCGGGGACCGTCCGGCGCGTCGTCCGCCACACCACCCTCGGCGACTCTCGGCGGCGAGCAGAAACGCTCGCTCGAACAGATCACGCTGCTCCTGTTCATCATCGTGCCCTTCCTCGCCGTGCTCGCGGCCGTGCCGCTGGCCTGGGGCTGGGGCGTGAGCTGGCTCGACCTGGGCCTGCTCGTCTTCTTCTACTACCTCGGCTGCCACGGCATCACGATCGGCTTCCACCGCTACTTCACGCACGGCTCCTTCAAGGCGAAGCGCCCGCTGCGCATCGCGCTGGCCGTCGCGGGTTCGATGGCCGTGGAGGGCCCGCTGGTCCGCTGGGTCGCCGATCACCGCAAGCACCACAAGTTCTCCGACGCGGAAGGCGACCCGCATTCGCCGTGGCGTTACGGGGACACGGTCCCGGCGCTGATGAAGGGCCTGTGGTGGGCGCACATCGGCTGGATGTTCGACGAGGAGCAGACCTCGCAGGAGAAGTACGCGCCCGACCTGATCAAGGATCCGGCCATCCGGGCGGTCTCCCGGCAGTTCGTGCTGTGGACGCTGGTGTCGCTGATGCTGCCGGCGCTGATCGGCGGTCTGGTGACGATGTCGTGGTGGGGCGCGTTCACCGGGTTCTTCTGGGGGTCGCTGGTACGGGTGGCACTGCTGCACCACGTGACCTGGTCGATCAACTCGATCTGCCACGCGGTCGGCAAGCGTCCGTTCAAGTCCCGCGACCGCTCGGGCAACGTGTGGTGGCTGGCCGTCCTGTCCTGCGGCGAGTCCTGGCACAACCTGCACCACGCGGACCCGACCTCGGCCCGGCACGGGGTGATGCGCGGGCAGATCGACTCCTCGGCGCGGCTGATCCGCTGGTTCGAGCAGCTGGGCTGGGCGAGCGACGTGCGCTGGCCGTCGAAGGACCGCATCGCCGCCCGCCGCAAGCCGCAGGCGGCCGACGCGGCGTGACCGGAGCCAGGCATGATGGGGTGGTGGCGACCGACTCCAGCACCCCGAGCAATGCGAGCAGCGACCGGCCCGAGAAGCCGCGGCGGGCGCGCCGGACGCGGATGACGGGGGCCGAGCGGCGGCAGCAGCTCCTCGAGATCGGGCGGACGGTGTTCGCGGCCAAGGGGTTCGAGGGCACGTCGGTCGAGGAGATCGCGGCGAAGGCCGGGGTCTCCAAGCCGGTGGTGTACGAGCACTTCGGCGGCAAGGAGGGGCTGTACGCGGTGGTCGTGGACCGCGAGATGCGCCAGCTCCTCGACATGGTGACCAGCTCGCTGACGGCCGGCCACCCGCGCGAGCTGTGCGAGCAGGCGGCCTTCGCCCTCCTCGACTACATCGAGGAGTACACGGACGGTTTCCGCATCCTGGTCCGTGACTCCCCCATCCCGCAGTCCACGGGTTCGTTCGCGTCCCTGATCTCCGACATCGCCACGCAGGTCGAGGACATCCTGGGCCGGGAGTTCAAGAACCGCGGCTTCGACCCGAAGCTCGCGCCGCTGTACGCGCAGGCGCTGGTCGGGATGGTCGCGCTGACGGGTCAGTGGTGGCTGGACGCCCGCAAGCCGAAGAAGGCGGAGGTCGCCGCGCACCTGGTCAATCTGGCCTGGCACGGCCTGGACGGCCTGGAGCCGAAGCCGCGCCTGATAGGCCACCGGAAGAGCTGATCTCGGGGTTGTCCGGGCGCGTTCTCGTGTGCCGGGTGCCCTTGCCGGGCGGGTGCGGGTGGTTCGTGGCTGGTCGCGCAGTTCCCCGCGCCCCTGAAGGCATGCGCTACGCGCAGCCTTCTCCCGAGAAGAGGCGGACCCGCGCCTTGATCGAGGAAATGCGACCCGAAGGGTCTGCATTTCAGGGGCGCGGGGAACTGCGCGACCAGCCCCCACCGGGCCCGCACCCGCGATCGACACATCAGCCCGGCAGACGAATGGGCTCCAGGAACTCCAGCCGGTTCCCGACAGGGTCAAGGGCATAGAACCGCCGGTACCCGGGAAGCGCCGCGTCCCAGACCACCTCGACCCCACCCCCGACCAGCCGCTCCCCGAACTCCTCGATGCCCCGCACGAGAATCCCCGGGTGCGCCTTCCGCGCGGGCCGGAAATCCTCCTCGATCCCGAGATGCACCTGCACGGCCCCGGCCGAGAACCAGCACCCGCCCCGCGCGGCGAGCACCGGCGGCTTGGGGATCTCGGTCATCCCGAGGACCTCCCCGTAGAACCCCCGCAACAACTCCTCGCTCCCCGCGGGCGCGGCGAGCTGCACATGGTCCAGCCCCACGATCACGCCTTCACCGCCACCACGAAGACCCGCCGGAACGGGAACACCGTGCCGTGCTCCGACCCCGGATAGGCCGTACGGAGCAGCCCCGCGTACTCCGCCACGAACGCGTCCCGCGCCGCCGGATCGTCCGCGAGAGCGGTGAGCACGGGCCGCAGCCCGGTCCCCTTGACCCAGTCGAGCACCGGGTCGGCCCCCTCCAGGAGGTGCAGGTATGTGGTCTCCCAGGCGTCGACCGCGCAGCCGAGCCCGGTGAGCCGCTCCAGGTACGCGGCCGGCGTGTGCACGGCGTCCCCGTGCCGCAGGACGTCGCCGAGCCGGTCCTTCCAGCGCGCGGACCCGGCGAGCTCGCGCATCAGGACGTGGCTGGGCGCGTCGAAGTTGCCCGGCACCTGGAAGGCGAACGTGCCGCCGGGCGCCAGCGCGTCCACCCAGCGCGGGAAGGACTCGACATGTCCGGGGACCCATTGCAGGGTCGCGTTCGACAGGATCAGGTCGTACGTCTCCGCAGGCGCCCAGCGCGCGGCGTCCGCGTGCGCGAAGTCGAGCCCGCCGGTCGCACGGGCACGGGCCTTCTCCAGCATCTCGGGCGAGTTGTCGTAGCCGGTGATGTGCGCGGTGGGCCAGCGTTCGGCGAGCAGCGCCGTCATGTTGCCGGGGCCGCAGCCGAGGTCGGCGATGCGGGCGGGGTCGCGCGGCGGCTCGGGGACACGGGCGAGCAGGTCCATGAACGGGCGGCCGCGGTGGTCGGCGTGCCGGAGGTACTGCTGGGGGTCCCAGATGGGTGTCTGCGGCTTCGTCATGCGTCCAGACTGAACCCAAAGTATCTCGACGTCAAGATAATCGACATCAAGAGACTTCACGTCGACACACCCTCTACACTGATCGTCATGGAGGACGAGGTCGACCGTCTGGTCGCAGCGTGGCGCCGGGAGCGCCCTGACCTCGACGTGGAGCCCCTGGAGGTGCTCAGTCGGGTCAGCAGACTGGCGCGCCATCTCGACCGCGCCCGTCGCATCGCGTTCTCCGAGCACCAGCTGGAGCCCTGGGAGTTCGACGTCCTGACGTCGCTGCGCCGCGCCGGCTCCCCGTATCAGCTATCTCCGGGTCAGTTGCTGACCCAGACCCTGGTCACCTCGGGCACGATGACGAACCGTATCGACCGGCTCGCCAAGAAGGGCCTCGTCGAGCGTCTGCCCGATCCGAGCGACCGGCGCGGGGTCCTCGTCCGGCTGACGGAAGAGGGCCGCGACCGGGCGGACCAGGCCCTGGCGGGCCTCCTCGAGCAGGAGCGGGCCATCCTCGTCCAGCTCTCCGGCCGGGAGCGGGGCGAACTGGCGTCCCTGCTCCGCCAGCTGACCGCCCCCTTCGACAACATCCCCGGCTAGGGCCTTCCGCCTGGCTTCAGGCGGGCACGGCGGCCGTGCGGGACTCCCCCGCGGCCCGGCGCCTGTCCGCACGCAGCGCGACCGCGGTCGCGAGCGCGCCCGCGCCCTCCCACAGGCCCACCCCGACGAATCCCGTGGGTGCCCGGTCCCCGAGGACCGCGAGCGTGAAGACGGTGCAGGTCAGCAGCCTGAACGGGACCGTCCAGCGGAAGAATGCCGTCCAGTCGGCGGCCGCCGCGAACACGTAGTACACGCCCATGTTGAGCGCCGCCATCGAGGAGGCGGTCAGGAAGGTCAGGGTGTGATCACCGTCGGCGCGGCCCGCGGCGGGCGCCTCGGCGAAGCCCATGGCGGCGATCAGCGCGTCGGGCGCGGCGAGTCCCACGACTCCCATGCCGGCGGCGAGCACGCCGAACGCGGACATGGTCCACCCGGCGCGCGAACTGGGCCGGATCCTGAGCTCCACGCTTGTTCCTCTCATCTCGTTCGTCCGCGGCTCCGGTGGGGGGCTGGTCACGCCCCGCGCCCCTGGAAGGCACCCCGCACCTTGATCGGGGAAATGCGCCCGGAGGGCACGCATTTCAGGGGCGCGGGGAACTGCGCGAGAAGCCCCACGGGCCTGCACCCGCCCGACCAGCATCCCCGCACCTCAGCTGGCGGCCTCCAGATCAGCGGGCCCGACGCCCGCCCGGCGCGCGAGCGCGACCGCCGCCAGCGTCGAGTGCACCCCGAGCTTCCCCAGCACGTTCTGCATGTGTGTCCGCACGGTGTGCGGGGAGAGGAACAGCCGCTCCGCGACGGCCTTGCGCCCGAGGCCCGCGACCATGCACCGCAGCACCTCCCGCTCCCGCGGCGTCAGCGACTCCACCAACTGCTCCGACTCCGTACGGTGCTTGCGCGCCGCGGTCAGCTCGCGCAGCACGCCCGTGAGCAGCGCCGGCGGCAGATGCGTCTCGTCCCGCAGCACACCCCGGATGACGGTGAGCAGCCGCGACAGGGAGCAGTCCTTGGCGACCCAGCCGGACGCCCCGGCCTGGAGCGCGAGCGCGGCCCGCCGCGGATCGTCCCGCTCGGCGAGCACCACCGTACGGACGGCCGGCTGGCCCGAACGGACCCCGGCCACCAGCGAGATGCCGTCGACGAGTCCGTCCTGCGCGGCCCCGTCCGGCACGGCGGCGGGCGGGCGCAGGCCCTCGGCGGCCGCCGCCCCCAGGTCCGCGTCGACGAGCATCACGTCGAATCTGCGCCCCTCGCCGGCCGCCCGCTCCAGGCAGCGCAGCGCGGCGGGCCCGCTGCCCGCGGCCGCCACCTCGACGTCGGGCTCGGCGGCGAGCGCCGCGGCGAGCGACTCGGCGAAGATGCGGTGGTCGTCGACGACCAGAACCCGTATGCGAACCACTGAATTACCCCCACTGGTCGGGGGACGGACCAACGCAGGTACGGCGCCCGGAGTACGGGTCACCGCAGCCGCACGGCCGCCGCCGTGCCGAACTGCCACCCCCACTCCAGGCGTCGTACCTGGCTGTCTCGCCCCCTGATCAGCACCGGCCCCCACCGGCGCTGTCCTCAGAGTAGGGCCGACGGCCCGGAGGGGAAGGCGATTCACAGAACTGAGGCGGCTCGACCGGCGGGCGACCGTCCCGCGCGTTTATGGTGAGACGCATGTTTCGCTTTGAGACAGAAGTCGACAAAGAGCGCCGCCTTCTGCTCCGCGCGGCGCTCCGCGACACCAACACGGCGTCGTCCCCCGCGCTGCGCGAACTGCGCGGCACCCCGGCCGAGCGCGAGACCCCGTTGCAGGTCTGGGCGTTCGACGCGGACGGTGAGCTGGCGGGTGGTCTGGACGCCCACACCTGGGCGACCTGGCTCCACGTGAACCTGCTCTGGGTCGCCGGCCACCACCGCGGCGCCGGCCTCGGCTCCCGCCTCCTGGACCGGGCCGAACACCTGGCCCGCGACCAGCACGCCTGCACCAACTCCCGAGTGGAGACCTGGGACTTCCAGGCGCCGGGCTTCTACAGACAGCACGGCTACGAAGTCGTCGCGGTCATCCCCGACTACCCGCCCGGCATCAAGGAATTCACCCTCACCAAGCGGCTCAGCTGACGGGCAGTCGGCGGGCTCCCGTCGACGGGACCGCCGGGAAGACGCGGGGCGGGGTGAAGGCCGCGGTCTCGAACGCGGTGAGGATCGACTTCGTGACCGCGTCCGCGTCCGCCGTCTCCACGAGCACGAGCGCCGAACCGCCGAAGCCGCCGCCCGTCATCCGGGCTCCGACGGCCCCGGCCGAGCGGGCCGTGTCGACGACGAGGTCCAGTTCCGGGCAGGAGATGCGCAGGTCGTCGCGGAGCGAGCGGTGGCCGTCGTAGAGGACGGGGCCGATCGCGCGGGCCTCGCCGGCGTCGAGGAGGCCGATGACCTGTTCGACGCGGTGGTCGTCGGAGACGATGTGGCGGACGTAGCGGACGACCTTCTCGTCCGCGCCGGACCGCTCGATGCGGGCCAGCGCGTCGTCGAGGTCCGCGTACGGCACGTCGCGCAGGTGGGTGACGCCGAGGAGGCGGGCGCCCTCCTCGCAGCCGGCCCGCCGCTCCGCGTAGGCCCCGTCGCCCAGTTCGTGCTTGACGCGCGTGTCGACGACGAGGAGCTGGAGACCCTGCGCGGCCAGGTCGAAGGGGACCTGACGGACGGACAGGTCGCGGCAGTCGAGGTGCAGGGCGTGCCCCTCGGTGGCGCAGGCCGAGGCCATCTGGTCCATGACGCCGCACGGGACGCCGACGAACACGTTCTCGGCGCGCTGGGCGAGCACGGCCAGTTCGGGCCCGCTCAGGCCGAGTCCGAACAGGTCGTTCAGCGCGTACGCGGTGACGACCTCCAGGGCCGCCGAGGAGGACAGCCCCGCGCCGGTGGGAACGGTGGACGCCAGGTGGACGTCCGCGCCGGTGACGGCGTGGCCCGCGTCGCGCAGCGCCCAGACGACGCCCGCCGGGTACGCGGCCCAGCCGCCCTGCCCGTACTTGGAGAGCGGTTCGAGTGCGTCGACGCGCAGTTCGGCGACGGGGGCGTCGAGGTCGGCGGAGTGCAGGCGCAGCAGGCCGTCCTCGCGCCGGGCCACCGCGGCGACCGCGGTGTGCGGCAGCGCGAGCGGCATGACGAAGCCCTCGTTGAAGTCGGTGTACTCGCCGATGAGGTTGACGCGGCCGGGCGCCGCCCAGACCCCGTCCGGCGCGTACCCGTACAGATCGCTGAACTGCGCGGCGACGGTCATGCCTGGCCTTCCTGGCGGGCCTGGGCGAACTTCCAGGCGTCGGCGACGATTCCCGCGAGGTCCGTGCGGGACGGGTTCCAGCCGAGGCGTTCGCGCGCGGTGCGCGCGGAGGCGACGAGGACGGCGGGGTCGCCGCCGCGGCGCGGGGCGACGACCTCGGGGATCGGGTGCCCGGTGACCTGGCGGACCGTCTCGACGACCTCGCGGACGGAGAAGCCGTTGCCGTTGCCGAGGTTGCAGATGAGGTGTTCGCCGGGGCGGGCGGCACCGACGGCGAGGAGGTGGGCCTCGGCGAGGTCGGCGACGTGGATGTAGTCGCGGACGCAGGTGCCGTCGGGGGTCGGGTAGTCGTCGCCGTAGATCGAGATGGCCTCGCGGCGGCCCTGGGCGACCTGGAGGACGAGCGGGATGAGGTGCGACTCGGGGTCGTGCCGCTCGCCGCAGTCGCCGTAGGCGCCCGCGACGTTGAAGTAGCGCAGGGAGACGGCGGCGAGCCCGTGGGCGTGCGCCTCGCCGGTGATCATGTGGTCGACGGCGAGCTTGGAGGCGCCGTAGGGGGAGGTCGGCGCGGTGGGGTCGGTCTCGGTGATGGGGGTGTTCACCGGCTCGCCGTAGGTCGCGGCGGTGGAGGAGAAGACGAGGGTGCGCACGTCGGCGGCGCGCATCGCGGCGAGCAGCTCCATGGTGCCGCCGACGTTGTTCTCCCAGTACTTCTCGGGCTTCACGACGGACTCGCCGACCTGCGAGAACGCGGCGAAGTGCAGGACCGCGTCGTAGGAGGCGTCGAGCCACTTGGCGGCGTCGCGGATGTCGCCCTGGACGAAGGCCGCCCCGGCGGGGACGCCCTCGCGGAAGCCGGTGGAGAGGTTGTCGAGGACGGTGACCTCGTGTCCGGCCTCCAGCAGGTGCTGGGCGACGACGCTGCCGACATAGCCGGCTCCGCCCGTGACCAGGTACTTCTTGGAAGCGGACTTCTGGGGTTCGGTCTTGCCCATCACTTGCTCGCTACCTCTCGCAGTCGCTCTGCCGCGGCTTCCGGCGGCACGTCGTTGATGAACACACTCATGCCGGATTCGGAACCCGCGAGGAATTTCAGCTTGCCGGAAGTGCGGCGGACGGTGAAAAGCTCGAGGTGCAGCGCGAAGTCGTCGCGCGTGACGCCGTCGAACTCCTCCAGCGTGCCGAACGGGGCCTGGTGCCAGGCCGCGATGTACGGCGTCGGCGGTTCACCCTCACCGAAGATCCGGTCGAAGCGCTTCAACAGTTCCAGATAGACCTGGGGGAACTCTGTGCGCGCAGCGTCGTCGAGCGCGAGCAGGTCGGGCACCCGGCGCTTGGGGTAGAGGTGTACCTCGTAGGGCCAGTGCGCGGCGTAGGGCACGAAGGCCACCCAGTGCTCGCCCTCCAGGACGACGCGGGTGCCCTCGGCGAGCTCCTTGTCGACGACGTCGGCGAAGAGGTTGCGGCCGCCGGTCTGCTCCTTGTGCTCGGCGAGGGCGCGGAGCATGAGCGCGGTGCGCGGGGTGGTGAAGGGGTAGGCGTAGATCTGGCCGTGGGGGTGGCCGAGGGTGACGCCGATCTCGGCGCCGCGGTTCTCGAAGCAGAAGACCTGCTCGACGGAGTCGAGGTGGGAGAGCTCGGCGGTGCGGTCGGTCCAGGCGTCGAGGACGAGCCCGGCCTGTTCTTCGGTGAGGTCGGCGAAGGACGTGTCGTGGTCCGAGGTGAAGCAGACGACCTCGCAGCGGCCGGAGTCACCGGCGAGCGAGGGGAAGCGGTTCTCGAAGACCACGACGTCGTAGGAGGAGTCGGGGATCTCGGAGAGCCGCTCGCCGGCGGAGGGACACAGGGGGCACTCGTCGGCCGGCGGGTGGTAGGTGCGGCCCTGGCGGTGCGAGGCGATGGCGACGCGGTCGCCGAGCAGCGGGTCGCGGCGGATCTCGGAGGTCGTGACGGTGCGCTCCAGGGGCCGCCGGTCGACCGCGTCCCGTACGGCGTCGTCGCGGACGTCGTAGTAGATGAGCTCGCGCCCGTCGGCGAGCCGGGTCGACGTCTTCTTCACGGCCGATACTCCTCAGCAGACCAACCCAACAGAATCCAACATAACAAACCATGAGCCGGAGAGTGCGTCAAGAGTGACAGCCGGTAGCGGCTGGTCACGGAGCAACGGAGACCGGCCGAGGGGCCCACAGTAAGCGCTATCAATCACAATCCAACAAAGAACATCACCAGAACTGTTCACTTCTTAAAGGTGGGGACGTACGTTCCGCTCATGCATGCCCCCACACCAACCGACACCACGACCCTGGCCGCAGGGCTCCGGCTGCCGACCAACGGACTCGACTACGCGATCCTCGCGATCTACTTCGTCGTCGTCCTGGGCATCGGCTTCGCCGCCCGCCGCTCCGTGCGGACGAGCCTCGACTTCTTCCTGTCGGGGCGCTCCCTGCCCGCCTGGGTCACCGGCCTCGCCTTCGTCGCCGCCAACCTGGGCGCGACCGAGATCCTCGGCATGGCCGCGACCGGCGCGCAGTACGGCGTCGCCGTCGTCCACTGGTACTGGATCGGCGCGATCCCGGCCATGGTCTTCCTGGGCCTCGTGATGATGCCCTTCTACTACCGCTCGAAGGTCCGCTCGGTCCCGGAGTTCCTGCTCCAGCGCTTCGACAAGTCGGCCCACCTGCTCAGCTCGGTCCTGTTCGCCTTCGCGGCGATACTCATCGCGGGCGTCAACCTGTACGCCCTGTCGATCGTCGTCGAGGCGCTCCTCGGCTGGCCGCAGTGGGTGGCCATCGTGGTCGCGGGCCTGTTCGTGCTCGCGTACATCACGATCGGCGGCCTCTCCTCGGCCATCTACAACGAGGTCCTCCAGTTCTTCGTGATCCTGGCGGCGCTCATCCCGATCTGCGTCATCGGCCTCAAGCGCGTCGGCGGCTGGGGCGGCATGACGGACTCGCTGAAGGCGCAGCACGGCGACAACTTCCTGTCCGCCTGGGGCGGCACCGGCATCGGCGACCCGAACCCGCTCGGCGCGAACTGGCTGACGATCATCCTCGGCCTCGGCTTCGTCCTCTCCTTCGGCTACTGGACGACGAACTTCGCCGAGGTGCAGCGCGCCCTGTCCGCGAAGAACCTCTCCGCCGCCCAGCGCACCCCGCTGATCGCCGCGTTCCCGAAGATGTTCATCGTCTTCCTCGTGATGATCCCCGGCCTGGTCGCCGCCGTCCTGGTCCCGAAGATCGGCGCGGCCGGCTCGGACCTCACGTACAACGACGCGATCCCGTACCTGATGCAGGAGCTGCTGCCCAACGGCGTCCTCGGCATCGCGGTCACCGGTCTGCTCGCCGCGTTCATGGCCGGCATGGCGGCCAACGTGTCGTCGTTCAACACCGTGTTCACCTACGACATCTGGGCCAAGTACGTGCGGCCCGGCAAGCCCGACGGCCACTACCTGAAGTTCGGCCGGCTCATCACCGCGATCGGTGTCGTCGCCTCGATCGGCACCGCGTTCATCGCCTCGTCGTTCTCGAACATCATGGGCTACCTCCAGACGCTCTTCTCCTTCTTCAACGTGCCGATGTTCGTCGTCTTCGTCATCGGCATGTTCTGGAAGCGCGCCTCCATGAAGTCCGGCGTCTGGGGCCTGCTCGCGGGCACCACGGCCGCGATGGTCAACTACTTCTGGATCTACAAGCAGGGCGTCATCGACATCCCCACCGACCAGGGCGCCAACTTCGTCTCCGCGATCGTCGGCTTCGTCGCCGGCGCCGTCGTCATGGTCCTGGTCACGCTGTTCACCGCGCCCAAGCCCGAGGCGGAGCTCGCGGGTCTCGTCTACGGCACGACCGCGCCCGGCCTGGAGGAGCCGCCCGCCGAGGGCGACGACGCCTGGTACCGCAGGCCGGCCCTGCTCGGCTGGGGCGCCGTCGTCCTCGCCGCCCTGTGCTACCTGCCCTACTCCCTCTGATCGGAGGCTCGACCCACCATGTCCGAACTCCAGAACGAAGTCTCCGAGTTGGAGCGCAAGTCCGCGACCGCGGCCCGGCTCTTCGACATCCGGCGCATCATCGGCGGCCTGTTCGCGCTCTACGGCGTGATCGTCACCGTCGCCGGGATCACCGCGTCCGACGCCGACCTGAAGAAGGCCGAGGGCATCAACATCAACCTGTGGACCGGCCTGGGCATGCTCGCGCTCGGCCTGTTCTTCCTCGTCTGGCTGAAGCTGCGTCCGACAGCGCCGCCCACCCCGGACGAGAGCGCCTAGGGCACGACGAAGCCCCGCCCCGCGTGAGCGGGACGGGGCTTCGTGAAGTGGAGCGCCGGGCAGGCCTTGCACCTGCATTTCCCCACAGGAAGTGGGGCGTCTTTCCTTGGACCACCAACGCACTGCCGGGCTTCGCTAGTTGCGGCGACCGGCGCAAGATCGACTATAGCCCAGGAGCGGGGTCCGAGGGAAGCTCCGCGGCCGCCTCGCGCGGGGCGGGCACCGGACCCGCCCGGTCGAGCAGCCCCGTGCGGGCCGCGAGCGCCGCCGCCTCCAGCCGCGAGCCGACCCCCAGCTTCATCAGCACCCGCTGCACATGCGTGCGCGCGGTGCTCGGCGCGATGCCCATCCCGGCCGCGATCAGCCGCGTGTCCTCGCCCTCGGCGACCCGCACCAGGACCTCGACCTCGCGCGGCGTGAGCAGTCGCAGCAGCCGCTGCCCCTCGTCGTCGGGCTGCGCCGCCGGGTTGAGCAGCTCCCCGAACGCGCCCTGCAGCAGCGCCGGAGCCACCGCCGCCTCCCCCGACCGCGCTTTCATCAGCGCCCGCTCGACCCCTTCGATCCGCTCGTCGTGCCGTACGTAGCCGGAGGCGCCGGCCGCGAACGCCGCGGCGATGCCGCGCGGCGAGGGCACCGGGCCGAGGACCACCACGGCGACCTGCGGGCGCTCCCGCTTGATCCGCACGATCGGGTCGAAGATGCCGGGCTCGGCCGGGGTCGCGGTGCCCAGCAGGCAGACCTCGGGCGCGCGGGAGATGACCAGGTCGGCGGCGCCCGCCGCGGGCGCGGCCGCGGCCAGGACCCGGTGCCCGCGCAGCTTCAGGGCCGAGGCCAGTGCCTCGGCGAGCAGACGGTGGTCGTCGACCACCATGAGCCGCACACCCATCGAGCCAACCCCCCAGTTCGCCCCGCGCTCCGCGTCGGTCGCACGGGCCCCCACGGACGGCCGAGCCCCCCGACTCCCCGTCCCTCCCTCTTCATCTCCCGGAAGCTACACGCTTGTTCGACGTCGCGCGCCCCCTACCGGCGAGAAGCGGCCCGGAATGCTGAAATCCCGTTCTTTCAGGGGTGATGCGCGCACTCGGGCGGACTCGGGGCAAAAGGCGGCGGCGCCCCCCCCCCCGGGGGGTCGGGGCGCACCCCCCCCCCCCCCGGGGGGCCCGGTTCCGCGTGCCCGCGCGCGCCCGCCGGCCGACACCCCGTCAGACCGACTGAGGTCCACCTC
>NZ_JBHYTK010000015.1:39038-50577 GCF_042749255.1 Streptomyces sp. NPDC059524
TCTCGCTCGAGCGCTGTCGGGCGGCGGGGGGGGCGGCGCGCGGCCGCGTCCCCCCCCCCGCGCCCCCCCCCCGGCGGGCGGGCGTCCCCCCGCCCCCCCCCGGCCCTGGAGCGGGATCAGCCGTTGGCGACGAAGCCGAGGGCCGTGTACTGCTTCTCGTCAGCGGAGTAGGGCTTGCTGATGAGGCCCTTGCCGAAGTACAGGCGCCCGTTGGAGTAGAGCAGTTCGCTGCTGCTGCTGCCCGGGACCATGGCGCTGATCGCGTTCTTGACCGGCTCCGTGTTCGGGGCGACCAGGAGCGTCGTCTGCTTCATGGCCTTGGGCTCGATCGTGACGACCTCGCTGCCCTTGTCGTACGGGCCGCGCTTGAACGCCAGGATGTTGCCGCCGTCCATGCGCATCGGGAAGATCTCGTACTCGCCGCCGTCGGCCCGGTCGGCGGTCGTCTTGCCGCTCTTCAGGTCGTACGACACGATCTCGTTGGTCTGGCCGATGTCGCCGCCCGCGTCGTGCTGCTGGGTGGCGAGGTAGACGCGGCCGTTGCCGACGACGATCTTCTTGCAGCCGTCGATCTTGCCGACCTCGCAGTCGAAGTCGTACTTCTCGTCGTCGATGGCGATCTTCGTGATGAGCTTGCCGTTCGCGTCCATCGAGAAGATGTCGGAGACGGTGCCCGCCGAGTTGTCACCCGCGCCGACGCCGATGACGACCGGGTCGGTGGAGAGGATCTTGGCGTTGTCGACGCCGGCGGCGAGCTTGTACGACCACTTCGGCTGGCCGGACTTCGGGTCCAGGAGCTGGACCTCGTACTTCTCGTTGTCGAAGTCGCCGCACTTGCGGACCGCGACGAGCTGGGCGCCGCCCGCGTAGCCGACGTCCTCGCAGCTGCCCTGCTGCGGCTTCCACAGCGGCTTGCCGGTCTTCACGTCGAACGCGGCGCCGCCGCGCAGGCCGCCGCCGGCCGCCAGGGTGTCGCCGACGAAGGACAGCTCCTCGAACGGGACGGCCTGCTCGCCCGAGCCGATGCTCGTCGTCCAGACCTTCTCGCCGGTGTTGACGTTGAACAGCGTGACCTGGGAGCAGGTCTTGTGCATGCCGTCCTTGGGACGCTTGGCGTCCTCGGCGACGACCGCGGCGAGCGCGTCCTTGGTGACGGTCGGGGTGAACCCGCAGGTCTGGCCGGACAGCGGCAGCGTCCACTGCTCCTTGCCGGTCGCCGGGTCGTAGCCGACGATCTCGTTCACGCCGGACTTGGCGTACGTCTTGTCGGTGAGCCAGGAGCCCATGACGCTGTCGACGTTGTCCTTGGCGACCTTCGGCGCGGGCAGCTGGAAGGCGATCTGGGCCGAGGTGTTGCCCGGGACCTTCTCCTCACCGGCGCCGCCGAAGCCGCCGCCGCCACCGCCCTTGCCGGTGGTGCCCTCGCCGCCCTTCTCACCGCCGGCGGTGGTGTCGGACTTGCCGTCGTCGGACGAGCCGGCGTACATGATGCCGCCGCCGACGATCAGGGCGATGACCACGACGGCCGCCGTGACGATCCAGACGATCGGCGAGACGGACTTGCCGCCGCCGTTGCCGCCGCCGTTCACGGGCGCCATCGGCGTGGTGGACGGCTGCGGGTAGCCGTACTGCTGCTGGCCCGGCTGGGGCTGGCCGTACGGCTGCTGCCCGTACTGCTGCTGCCCGTACGCCGGGGTCGGCGGCTGGGGCTGCTGCGGCTGGGCCGGGTAGCCGTAGCCGGGGGCGCCGCCCTGCGGCGGGGCGGCCGGCGGGGGCGGGGTCTGCGGGGCGCCCTGCGGCGCCTGCGGGTAGCCGTAGCCGGGTCCGCCCTGCGGCGGGGGCGGCGTCGGCGCGCCGAAACCGCCGGCCGAGGGCGGCGTCGGGGCCCCGAACCCGCCCGCGGGCGGGGTGGGGGGCGCGGCCGGTGCGGCCGGTGCGTCCTGGGGCTCGGGGTTCTTGCCGAGCGGCACCTGGGGCGGCTGCTGGGGGTCGTTCGGAGGCTGGGGCGGCGGCTGCGTCATGGCGTGGGTACCTCGGAATGCCTTTGCGTGAGGGGACGGTTCAGAAGTGCGCGACGTCAGTCGCCGTAGGCCAGCATGAGCTTCTGCTGGCCCTTGGCGCTGCCGGACAGGTTGGTGGCGGAGATGAAGAAGCGGCCGTCGGCGTACGCGACGTCCTTCGAGTAGAAGCCGCTCTCGATCGCGGCCGTGCCCGCCGGGTTCTGCAGCAGCGTCTTCGGCGTGTGCGATCCGTTGACCGGGATCGACAGGACGCGGCCCGCCTGACCGCCGTAGGACGCCTCCATGTACGTGACCACGCCGCCGTTGTCCACGGTGACGGGCAGCAGCGACTGGTCCTCGGGGGACTTCACGCGCCAGCGCTCCTTGCCGCTGGTCAGGCTGATCGCCACGACCTCGTTGGCCCCGCCCGCCTTGCCCTGCGTGGGCATGTAGAGGGTGCTCGCGTCGGCGACGGCGCCGGGGCAGCCGTTCAGATCGCGGTTGAGGAAGGAGAACGAGCTGCCGCAGCTGGTGTCGAGGCCGTCGACGCCGACCTCGGCCTGCACGGTCGCGCTGTTCTCCTTGAAGGAGGCGATGTTGTACTTCTTGTCGTCGTCGTTGGTGCTGTAGACGACGAGCGGGCTGACCGAGTAGACGTTCGCGATCTGCCAGTCCTTGGGGAACTTCTTCGTCCACAGGGCCTTGCCGGTCTGCGGGTTCAGCTGGCGCAGCTCCTCGTGGGCCTTGTCGCCGCCCGCGCCGCAGGAGGCCACCGTGAGCAGCTTCTTGCTGTTGCCGGTGTAGGCCTTGGGGAAGCAGTCGTCGCCGTACTGCTCGACGGCGAACTTCCGCTTGCCGTCCTTGGCGTTCAGGGCGAGCCCGGACATCTGGCGGCCGACCATGAGCGTGTCGCCCGCGTAGTTCAGGCCGATCTCGGAGCCGGTGCCGTCGAAGAAGTCGTCGTCGTTCTCCCGCTCAGGGATCTTCGCCGCCCAGCCCTTCTCGCCGGTGGCCAGGTCGATCTCCTGCACCTGGTTGCACTTGGCGCGCGAGGACGTGCCGCTCTTGTACGCGACGACGATCTTGCCCGCGTCGGAGGGCGTCTTGGTGACCGCGCAGATCTTCTGCGGGAACGCGACCGCGGGCCAGCTGATCTTGCCGTCGTCGACGTTGTAGGCCAGGACCTCCTTGTACGCGGCCTTGACCGCGACCTTGTCGGTGATCCACATGCCGGGGGCGTCGGCGCCGTCGCCGGGCACCTTGGGGGCCGTCTTGTACCAGAGGACCTTGGCCTCGCCGTCCTGGCGGCCCTCGTTGAGGTCCTCGTCGCCGGCGTGCCCGTCGCCCTGGCCGTCGCCCGGGTTGACCGGGGCGGAGACGGAGGCCTTCGGGTCCTTGCCCTTGGCCTCGGGCTCCTTCTTGTCCGTGGTGTCGTCGTCACCGCCGACGACGGCGAACACGACGCCGCCCGCGACGACCACCAGTGCCAGCGCGGCCGCGGCGATCGCCCAGGTCTTGCCCTTGATGCCGTTGCCGCCGCCGTTCGGCGGGACCGGGGCGCCGGGCTGCTGCTGGGTCGGGTAGCCGTACTGGGGCTGCTGGCCGTAGGGGCCGGACTGCTGCGCGTACGGGCCGGGCTGCTGCGGCGGCTGACCGTACGGGCCCGGCTGCTGGGGCGGGGTGCCGTACGGGCCGGGCTGCTGCTGGGGGTAGCCGTAACCGGGCTGGGGCTGCTGCTGCGGGTAGCCGTAGCCGGGCTGCGCCGGCGGAGGCGTCTGCGGCGGACCCGCGGGCGGGGGCGGTGTCTGCCCCTGCGGATCCTGCGGTGCTCCGAAGCCGCCCGCGGGCGGCTGGTTGGGCGGCTGAGTCATCAGCGCTCCCCCCGTTTCTGCTGATGTACTGGCACGCCTGGCTGGTTTTCCCGGACGTTCAGGTCGGTCACGGGGTGCCCACGGGCCCCCCTCAGCCGCCCTTTCTATCACTCGGGGCGCCCCGCACAGGGGCCGGTCGCTCGCCTGTTCCCAAGGGAGCACCGGCCCGTGATGTGTCCGTTACGCGGCTTCGCCCGTTCTTCCCAGACCTTCAGAATTCCTCCTGAACGTCTTCACGCGTCCTCGGCGAGTTCCAGCCAGCGCATCTCCAACTCGTCCTTCTCATCGGACAGCGCGCGCAGCTCGGCGTCGAGTTCGGCGACCTTCGCGAAGTCCGTCGCGTTCGCAGCGATCTGCTCGTGCAGCTTGGCCTCCTTGCCGGAGAGCTTGTCGAGCTGCCGTTCGATCTTCTGGAGCTCCTTCTTGGCGGCGCGGGCGTCCGCGGCCGAGGGCGCCTTCGTGGCCGCGTCCTGGGCGGGGGCGGCGGCCGCCGGGGCCGGGGTCGCGGCCTCGATCATCCGCCGGCGGCGCTCCAGGTACTCGTCGATGCCGCGCGGCAGCATCCGCAGCGCGCCGTCACCGAGCAGCGCGAACGTGTTGTCCGTCGTGCGCTCGATGAAGAACCGGTCGTGGGAGATGACGATCATCGAGCCGGGCCAGCCGTCGAGCAGGTCCTCCAGCTGGGTCAGGGTCTCGATGTCCAGGTCGTTCGTCGGCTCGTCGAGGAACAGGACGTTCGGCTCGTCCATCAGCAGGCGCAGCAGCTGGAGCCGCCGGCGCTCACCACCGGACAGGTCGCCGACGGGCGTCCACTGCTTCTCCTTGCCGAAGCCGAACTGCTCGCACAGCTGGCCGGCCGTCATCTCGCGGCCCTTGCCGAGGTCCACGCGGTCGCGGATCTGCTGCACGGCCTCCAGGACGCGGAGCGTGCCGGGCAGCTCCGTCACGTCCTGGGACAGGTAGGCGAGCCGCACGGTCTTGCCGACGACGATCTTCCCGGCGGCGGGCTGGACGTCGCCCTGGCTGCCGGCGGCCTCCGCGAGGGCGCGCAGCAGGGAGGTCTTGCCCGCGCCGTTCACCCCGACCAGGCCGATGCGGTCGCCCGGGCCGAGCTGCCAGGTCAGGTGCTTGAGCAGGGTCTTCGGGCCGGCCTGCACGGTGACGTCTTCCAGGTCGAAGACGGTCTTGCCGAGCCGGGCGTTCGCGAACTTCATCAGCTCGCTCTTGTCGCGGGGCTCGGGCACGTCGGCGATCAGCTCGTTGGCCGCCTCGACGCGGAAGCGGGGCTTGGACGTGCGGGCCGGGGCGCCGCGGCGCAGCCAGGCCAGCTCCTTGCGGACCAGGTTCTGCCGCTTCGCCTCCTCGGTCGCGGCGATCCGCTCGCGCTCCGCGCGGGCGAACACGTAGTCCGAGTAGCCGCCCTCGTACTCGTAGACGTCGCCGCGCTGCACGTCCCACATGCGGGTGCAGACCTGGTCCAGGAACCAGCGGTCGTGGGTGACGCAGACGAGGGCGGAGCGGCGGGCGCGCAGGTGGGCGGCCAGCCAGGAGATGCCCTCGACGTCCAGGTGGTTGGTCGGCTCGTCGAGCACGATCAGGTCCTGCTCGGCGATGAGCAGCTTTGCGAGCGCGATGCGGCGGCGCTCACCGCCGGAGAGCGGGCCGATGACCGTGTCCAGGCCCTGCGGGAAGCCAGGCAGGTCCAGGCCGCCGAACAGGCCGGTCAGCACGTCGCGGATCTTGGCGCTGCCCGCCCACTCGTGGTCGGCGAGGTCACCGATCACCTCGTGGCGGACCGTCGCCTCGGGGTCGAGGGAGTCGTGCTGGGTGAGCACGCCGAGGTGGAGGCCGCCGCTGTGCGTGACGCGTCCGGTGTCGGCCTCCTCCAGCTTGGCGAGCATCCGGATCAGGGTGGTCTTGCCGTCGCCGTTCCGCCCCACGACGCCGATCCGGTCGCCTTCCTGCACGCCGAGGGAGACGCCGTCGAGGAGGGCACGGGTGCCGTAGACCTTCGAGACGTTCTCGACGTTGACCAGATTGACTGCCATTGCGCTCCGCTCCTTGGGCCGACCATCCAGCGTAGTCGGGGTTCGGGGCGCGGATCGCCGTGGGCGGGGTGGGCTGTCGCGCGACTGCGGGCCGGTGGGGGCTGGTCGCGCAGTTCCCCGCGCCCCTGGAGACGCGCACTTCGTGCGCTGTCTCCAAAGAGGCTGCGCCTCATCGGGGAAATGCGACCCGAAGGGTCTGCATGTCAGGGGCGCGGGGCTGTGTCGATCTGCGGCTCCGCCGCGGGGCGCGACCAGCCACGACGGACTCGCACACGCCGACGTACCAACGGAGTGACCTCGCGGGGGCGTACCAGGCGGCCCGGGCCGCCGAGGTTCGGCGGCGGGAGGGGGTGGCCGCGCAGGGCCATGGCCGTGTGCAGGCCCACCAGGGCCGCCGCTCCCAGAGGGACGGCGGCCCGGCGCAGACGGCGACGGCTACGGCGGGGACGGGTTCGCGTCATGCCGGTAGCGTCCCGCGCCGGCGATCAGCCCGGCAGGGGTGACGTACTCAACCGGAGATGAGTACGGCGCCCTGTGCCGGGGAGCAGGCCACCCGGGCCGCGCGGCACGTGCCGGACGCGACGAGCGCCGAGGCGACCGCGCGCGCCGCCGCCTCGTCCGCAGCGAGGAACGCCGTCGTCGGCCCCGACCCGGACACGAGCGCGGCCAGGGCTCCCGCCCCGCGTCCCGCGTCGAGCGTGGACTTCAGGCTCGGGAAGAGGGACAGCGCGGCGGGCTGGAGGTCGTTGGTGACGGAGGCGGCGAGCGCCGCGACGTCACCGGTACGCAGCGCGTCGAGCAGCGCGGGCGACGCGACGGGGGCGGGCGCGTCCGGGCTGAGCCGGTCGAACTCCCGGTACACGGCCGGCGTCGACAGCCCGCCGTCCGCGACGGCGAACACCCACCAGAACTCCCCGCCCACGTCGAGCGGTTCGAGCCGCTCACCGCGCCCGGTGCCGAGCGCCGCCCCGCCCACGAGGCTGAACGGCACGTCGCTGCCCAGCTCGGCGCAGATGTCGAGGAGTTCGGCGCGGGAGGCGTTCGTGCCCCACAGGGCGTCGCAGGCCACCAGCGCACCGGCCGCGTCGGCGGAGCCGCCCGCCATGCCGCCCGCGACGGGGATGTCCTTGGCGATGTGGATACGGACCTTCGGGTCGCCGAGCCCGTGCCGCTCGGCGAGCGCGAGGGCGGCGCGGGCGGCGAGATTCGTACGGTCCAGCGGAACCTGGTCGGAGCCCGGGCCGGTGCAGGTCAGGGAGAAGGCGTCGGCCTCGGTGACGGTGACCTCGTCGTAGAGGCCGACGGCCAGGAAGACGTTGGCGAGGTCGTGGAAGCCGTCGGGGCGGGCGGGGCCCACCGCGAGCTGGACGTTGACCTTGGCCGGGACGCGGACGGTCACCGAGGTGGTCACTGCGCGGCCCCCTTGGCCTCCGCGATCCGGGCGAACTCCTCTACGGTCAGCGCCTCGCCCCGCGCCTGCGGCGAGACGCCGGCGGCGACGAGGGCGGCCTCGGCGGCGGCCGCGGAACCGGCCCAGCCGGAGAGCGCGGCGCGCAGCGTCTTGCGGCGCTGGGCGAACGCGGCGTCGACGACCGCGAAGACCTCTTCCTTCGTCGCCGAGGTCGCGATCGGCTCGGTGCGCCGGACCAGGGAGACGAGGCCGCTGTCCACGTTGGGCGCGGGCCAGAACACGTTGCGGCCGATGGCGCCGGCCCGCTTGACCTCCGCGTACCAGTTGGCCTTCACGGAGGGGACGCCGTAGACGCGGTTGCCGGGCTTGGCGGCGAGGCGGTCGGCGACCTCGGCCTGGACCATGACGAGGGTGCGCTCGATGCTCGGGAAGGTCGCGAGCATGTGCAGCAGGACCGGTACGGCGACGTTGTACGGGAGGTTCGCGACCAGCGCGGTCGGAGGCGGGCCGGGGAGCGCGGTGACCTGCATCGCGTCCATGTTGACCAGGTCGAAGACGTCCTTCTTGGCCGGGATCCGGGCGGCGACGGTCGCGGGCAGCGCGGCGGCGAGGACGTCGTCGATCTCCACGGCCGTGACGTGGCGGGCGGTCTCCAGGAGCGCGAGGGTGAGCGAGCCCAGGCCGGGGCCGACCTCGACCACGACGTCGTCCTCGGTGACCTCCGCGGTGCGGACGATGCGGCGGACCGTGTTGGCGTCGATCACGAAGTTCTGACCGCGCTGCTTGGTGGGCCGGACGCCGAGGGCCGCCGCCAGCTCGCGGATGTCTGCGGCGCCGAAAAGGGGGCCTTGAGGCTCAGTGCTGCTCACCGTTCAAGGGTAGCCGCGCCCAACCCCCACCCCACCCTCCCTCACCTCGGCCCCCTTGGGGGCCGAGGTGTGCCGCTCAGCGACTCCGTCGCGGGGCGCGGGGCCGTACCCCGATCAGCGACTCCGTCGCGGGGCGCGACCGGCTTGCCCCTGGGGCGCACGGAGTGTGCCCTTCAGGGGCGCGGGGCTGTGTCCGTTCAGCGACTCCGTCGCGGGGCGCGACCGGCTTCGCGGGGCGCGACCGGCTTGCCCCTGGGGGCGCACGGAGTGTGCCCTTCAGGGGCGCGGGGCTGTGTCCGTTCAGCGACTCCGTCGCGGGGCGCGAGCCGGCGGCCCCTGGGGCGCACGAAGTGCGCCTTCAGGGGCGCGGGGAACTGCGCGACCAGCCACGACGGTGGCGCACCCGGCGACGATCGGCGACCCCTACGGCGGCGGCGCTGTAGCCGGGGCCTACCGCATCGCGCACCCGGCGCCGGGGTGCCGCCTTGCCCACCCGTGCCGCCCCAGGCGGCAGACTGCCCAAGGCTGGGTCGACCCGACCGGGTACGTACCCGGGGCTTGGGCGCAGGCCCGAGGCAGGGGTGACCGGAGTGCATCCCGAGGCGGGAGTTCCGCCCGAGGCGAGGGCGACCTGATGCGTGCCCACGGCTGAGTCGCTGCCCGAGGCCGGGCGCCGGGCCGACGCCCCCGGAGGGGGCGGGTGGGTGGGAGCGGGGTCAGGGCCATGGGCGCCCCGTGATGCAGGGGCCATGGGGCCCGGTGAGCCAAGGCCTCGCTCCGGCGCCGGGCCGACGCCCCCGGAGGGGGCGGGTGGGTGGGAGCGGGGCCAGGGCCATGGGTGCCCGGTGATGCAGGGGCCACGGGCCCGGTGGGGCCGGAGACGCGGGGGCACCCGGTGAGGCCGGGTCCATGGACTCCCCGTGATGCAGGGGCCACGGGCCCGGTGGGACCGGGGACACGGGGGCACCCGGTGAGGCCGGGTCCATGGACTCCCCGTGCTGCAGGGGCCACGAGCCCAGTGGTGCCGGGGACACGGGGGCACCCCGTAGGGCCGGGGACACGGGGGCACTCGGTGGTGCCGGGGACGCGGGGGCACCCAGTGAGGCCGGGATACGGGGGCGCACCCGGTGGGGTTGGGGAATCGGGGCGTGGGGCAGCGCGGGTGGGGCCCGTCAGAGGCGGGCGCCGCAGTGGGGCCAGGGGGTGGCACCCCGGCGGGCGTAAAGCTTCTTCGCGCGGTAGGTCTGCTCGGCGGCGGACGCGTCCTGGGGGCGCCCCGAGCCGCCGAGGCTCTGCCAGGTGCGGGTGTCGAACTGGTAGAGCCCCCCGTAGGTGCCGCTGGGGTCGGTCGCTCCGGGCCGCCCCCCGGACTCGCACTGGGCCAGCGCCCCCCAGTTCAGCCCGGAGCCGGACCCGGACCCGGTCTCCTCCGCGGGCCGCGGCTTCGTGCCGACCCGCACGAGTTGGGCCCGCGGCGCCCGGATCAGCTCGTCGGCGATCCGGCGCGGCTTCTGCCGCACCCCGTTGACGGTGCGCAGCGCGTACGTGACCCGGCGCAGCCCGGTCCCGCCGGCCCGGGTGACGACCTCCGTGCCTTCGAAGAGGCTGTCGTCGCGGGTGCGCTCCGTCTCATAGGGGACGGGTTCCTCGCGGACCTCCTTGCGGCCGGTCACCCGCATCACGGTGATCGTCTGTCCGTCGCGCGGGAAGCTGTCACGGGCGACGGACAGGGTGTCCTGGCCGCGCAGGGTGATCCCGGCCTCGTCGACGGCCTCGCCGACGGTCGCCGCGTTGGTGCGCAGGGTGCGGCGCTGCCCGTCGGCCATGATCGTGACGCTGCGCTCGGTGCGGACGGCGAGTTCGAGTCCGTGCCGCCCGATGGTCCGGGAGCGGGACGTGGACACGTAGGCCCCCTCGGCCCGTACCCCGATCTGGTCGAGGGCCCCGGCGACGGTGCGGGCGGTCGTCCACACCTCGCGGCGCTGTCCGTCGAGGGTGAGCCGCACGGGCCGCCCGTAGCGGACGGCGACCTCGTCCCCGTCGGCGAGCGCGGTGCCGGGGGCCGGGGCGACGAGGTCGTGGTCGCCGACGTCGACGCCCTCGTCGGCGAGCAGCTCGGTGACGTCGTCGGCGAAGGTGTGCAGGGTGCGTTCCTTGCCGTCGATGCTGAGGTGGACGGCCTTGTCGTTGGCGACGAACGCGGAGGTGCCGCCGGCGAGGAACGCGACGACGAGGGCCTGGGGGACCAGCCGGCGCAGGGTGTCGGGGCGCGGGTCTCTCTTCTTGCGGCGCGCGGCGCGGCGGGCGCCCGGCGTCGCCTGACGGGGCGGGGTCGCCTGGCGGGGCAGGGCGGTCTCGGTGCGGGCGGTGGCGGTCGCGTACGCCTGGGCTTCGACGGCTTCGACGGCTCCGACGCGCCCGACCGACTCAAAGGGCCCGACGGACTCGACGGGCTCGGACCAGGGGGCGTCGAGTGCGACGACGGTCGGCTCGTATCCCCAGGAACCGTGCGCGTCCCCGGCTCCACCGGGACCGTACGGATCCTCGTACGGCTCGTACGGCGCTTTGCTCACGACGACGCTCCAGGCGCTCCAGGGGTCCGCCCCCGGGGTGGGGGCGGGTCGGGCGAGCAGAACCTAGCGGAGCGGTCGTCACTCTCCAAAGCGACGCGACTACGTGGTGTCGCGATCACCGGCGCGGGGCCGGTGCCGGTTTCAGTAGTCGAAGGCGCGGGCCGTGTTGGCGGAGACCGAGGTCGAGAGGGCTTCCTCGGTGACGCCCTTGACGGCCGCCATGGCGCGCAGCGTGACCGGAATCAGGTACGGAGCGTTAGGCCGACCGCGGTACGGCGCCGGGGTCAGGAACGGGGCGTCGGTCTCCACCAGGATCAGTTCCATGGGGGCGACTTCGAGGGCGTCGCGCAGCGGCTGGGCGTTCTTGAAGGTGACGTTGCCCGCGAAGGACATGAAGTAGCCGTGCTCGGCGCAGATCCGGGCCATGTCGGCGTCGCCGGAGTAGCAGTGGAAGACGGTGCGCTCGGGGGCGCCCTCCTCCTTGAGGACCCGCAGCACGTCCTCGTGGGCCTCCCGGTCGTGGATGACGAGGGCCTTGCCGTGCCGCTTGGCGATCTCGATGTGGGCGCGGAAGGACTTCTCCTGGGCCGCCTTGCCCTCGGGGCCGGTGCGGAAGTAGTCGAGGCCGGTCTCGCCGACGCCCTTGACGTGGGGCAGTGCGGCGAGCCGGTCGATCTCGGCGAGGGGCGCCGCGGGCGCGGCCGGGGCCCGGCGCGGGGGCCCCGCCGCCGCGGGCCACGACGCGGCGGGGGGCGGGGCGCAGCCCG
>NZ_JBHYTK010000015.1:50587-78719 GCF_042749255.1 Streptomyces sp. NPDC059524
GTGTCTGCGTGGGCGCGGGCCCCCGCCTCTTGTGTGGTGGGGTGGGGGGGGGGCGCCGTGCTCCCGCGGGCCGCGCGCGGGGGCGCGCGCGCCCCCCCCCCGCGGCTCGCGCGCGCCCTGCCGGGACCAGCCGTCGGGGTCGCCGTGCACGATGCGCGGCGCCTCGTTGGGGTGCAGGGCGACGGCCGCGTGGACCGCTGCGTGCGCGGCGGCGGTGTCGGCGGCCCACTGCGAGCCCTTGAGGTCGCAGCCCACCTGCACGACGGTCGTCACGCCCACCGACGCCGCCTTGGCGAGGGCCTCCTCGACCGTGCCCGCCTGCATGTCCAGGTGGGTGTGCGAGTCGGCGACCGGCACGTCCAGCGGCGCGGGCGGCGGGGGCGGGGTGGCGTCCTTGGCGTTGGGGCTCATGCCCCGATCCTACGAACCGGCCCTCCGGTCCGACGAACCGATTCCTGTCCCGCGAAGCCGCACCGATTCCGGCCCCGCCGCGGTCCTACGAACCGGGTTCGTCCGTCTCGGCCGTCTCGGCCGCGTCCTTCTTGTGGTGGTGGCTGAAGGGGTGGAGCAGGTCCGACAGGTGCCAGTGGTGCTCGTGCGGCTTCCGGGCCTCCGCGGCCGCGGGCTCGGGCGCCTCGACGGGCCCCGCGGGCGGCGTGCGGTGCTGCGGGTTCTTGGGGTTCTGCATGATGTCGAGGACGGAGGAGACCCGGCCGGCCCGCATGATCCGTACGACGTGTCCGCCGCAGTTCAGGCAGGTGGGGCGGGTGAGCGGCGACGGGACCCGCTCGCCGTTCGCCACGTACATCACGAACTCCGCCCCGTCCCCGTCGACGTGGTGCTCGATCTCGTAGGACTGCTCCCATCCGTGCCCGCAGCGCATGCAGGCGAAGGAGTACGACTCGTGGGCGATCGAGGTCGCCGCGCTGCGGTTGGGGATCGGGGGCGTCTCGGCACCGGTGGTCGTCCTGGAGACTGCGAACTCGCTCATGCCAGCTCCTCTTGTCCGCTGGACAAGCGCTGCCCTCGGGCAGCGTGGGGACGGGTGCGTCCCCTTCGACCAGTGGACGCCTCCGGCGGGCCGGACGCAAAGCACCTGCCGACTGTTGGAGCCGATTTGGCTCTTCCCTGCCGAAAGGGCGCCGCACCCGGTCTTCGCTTTGCTTTTCAGGTTAGTCCTTTACGCGCTTATGGGGCGGTTCGATCCGCATTCTTTGCCGCGACGACGGCATCGAAGACTTCCCGCTTGGGCAGACCGGCCTCCGCGGCGACGGCGGCGATGGCCTCCTTGCGCCGCTCCCCCGCCTCCTCCCGCACCCGGACCCTGCGCACCAGCTCAGCGGGGGTGACGTCGTCCGCGGACTTCTCCGGGGCGCCCTCCACGACGACGGTGATCTCGCCGCGGACACCCTCGGCGGCCCACGCGGCGAGCTCCTTGAGCGGGCCCCGCTTGATCTCCTCGTAGGTCTTGGTCAGCTCGCGGCACACGGCGGCCCGGCGGTCGGCGCCGAACGCCTCGGCCATCGCCGCGAGGGTGTCGTCGAGGCGGTGCGGGGCCTCGAAGTAGACGAGGGTGCGGCGCTCGTCGGCGACCTCCTTGAGCCGGCCCATCCGCTCGCCCGCCTTGCGCGGCAGGAACCCCTCGAAGCAGAACCGGTCGACGGGCAGCCCGGACAGCGCGAGCGCGGTGAGCACGGCCGAGGGGCCCGGTACGGCGGTGACGCGGATGTCGCGCTCGACGGCGGCGGCCACCAGCCGGTACCCGGGGTCCGACACGGACGGCATCCCGGCGTCGGTCACGAGCAGCACCCGCGCCCCGCCGGCCAGCGCCTCCACCAGCTCGGGGGTGCGGGCCGACTCGTTGCCCTCGAAGTAGGACACGACGCGCCCGCCGACGGTCACCCCGAGCGCCTGCGCGAGCCGCTTCATGCGCCGCGTGTCCTCGGCCGCGACGACGTCGGCGACGGCCAGCTCCTGCGCGAGCCGCGGCGGCGCGTCCGAAATGGCCCCGATGGGGGTCCCTGCGAGTACCAGCGTTCCGGTCGAATCTGCGGTTCCTGTCACTGTTCCAGTCTCGCAGGGGTCACAGACGGGATTCGCACAGTCGGGTTCCCTACGATGGCGCGGTGACCCATACCGCGTCGTCGTCCCACCCGACCGAGACCCCGTCGCGCGCCGCTGCCCGGCAGGACCCCGCCGAGGCGGAGCGGCCGTCGTCGTGGCTGCGCGGCCTGCGCCGGTTCGGGTACGCGGGGCGGGACGGCGGGGGCGGTGTCCTCGAGCGGCTCGTGCCGTCGTTCCCCGCGCCGACCTCGCGCCTGTGGCCGACGGGCGGGCTCGGCCGGTTCTCCGGCTGGGCCGGGCCGCTGCTGGTCACGCTGCTCGCGGGGCTGCTGCGCTTCTGGCACCTGGGCAGCCCGAAGGCGGTGATATTCGACGAGACGTACTACGCGAAGGACGCGTGGGCGATCATCCACCGCGGCTTCGAGGTCAACTGGGCGAAGAACGCCAACGACCTGATCCTCCAGAGGAACGGCGACGTGCCGATCCCGCACGACGCCTCGTACGTCGTGCATCCGCCGGTCGGCAAGTACGTCATCGGGATCGGCGAGTGGCTGTTCGGGTTCGACCCCTTCGGCTGGCGGTTCATGACGGCGCTGCTCGGCACGCTGTGCGTGCTGATGGTGTGCCGGATCGGGCGGCGGATCTTCCGCTCGACGTTCCTGGGCTGCCTGGCCGGTCTGCTGCTCGCGGTGGACGGGCTGGCGTTCGTGATGAGCCGGACCGCGCTGCTCGACTCGGTGCTCGTGTTCTTCGTGCTGGCGGCGTTCGGCTGCCTGGTCGTGGACCGGGACCGCGCGCGGGAGCGGCTCGCGGCGGCGCTGCCGGTCGACGAGAACGGGCTGGTGCGGCCCGACGCGCACATCGCGGAGACGTTCCGGTTCGGGTGGCGGCCGTGGCGGCTGCTCGCGGGCCTGTGCCTGGGCCTGGCGGCGGCGACGAAGTGGAACGGCTTCGTGTACGTGGCCGCGTTCGCCCTGATGACGGTCCTGTGGGACGTGGGCGCGCGCCGGGTGGCCGGGGCGCGGCACCCCTGGATGGCGACCTACCAGTGGGACCTGGGCTGGGCGTTCCTGTCGACGGTGCCGGTCGCGATCGGCACGTACGTGCTGTCCTGGCTGGGCTGGATCCTCTCGCCGGACGACGGCACGGGCGGCTACCTGCGCAACTGGGCGGTGACCGCGGGCAAGGGCGGCCACTTCACGTGGCTGCCGGACTGGGTGCGCAGCCTGTGGCACTACGAGCACGAGGTGTGGGAGTTCAACACGCACCTGACCTCGGCGCACACGTACCAGTCGAACCCGTGGAGCTGGATCGTCGACGGCCGTCCCGTCTCCTACTTCTACGAGTCGCCGTCGCCCGGCACCGACGGCTGCCCGGCGGACGCGGCCGACAAGTGCGCCCGCGAGGTCCTGGCGCTCGGCACCCCGCTGCTGTGGTGGGCGGCCGCCGTCGCGCTCCTGTTCGTGCTGTGGCGCTGGTTCTTCCGGCGTGACTGGCGGGCGGGCGCGATCCTGTGCGGGGTCGCGGCCGGCTATCTGCCCTGGTTCCAGTACCAGGAGCGGACGATCTTCTACTTCTACGCGGTCGTCTTCGCGCCGTTCCTGTGTCTGGCGGTGGCGATGATGCTCGGCGCGATCATCGGGAGACCGGGCTCGTCGGAACGGCGCCGGATGGCCGGTGCGGCGGGCGCGGGCGTCCTGGTCCTGCTGATCGTGTGGAACTTCATCTACTTCTGGCCGATCTACACGGGCACCGCGATCCCGATCGACTCGTGGCGCTCTCGGATGTGGCTCGACACCTGGGTCTGATCCCGGGCCCCGATACCTGGGTCTGGGCCCGTTTCGGCCGTTTTCTCGATCTCTCTTCGGATACTTTCGGACACCATCCACCTAACTCCCCGTCGCCGGGGCCTCACGCGTGTCTACAGTCCCAGCGTCAACCTGGGGAGGGGACGCACATGCGCAAGGGGGCCAAGGTCGCGATCGTCGGCGGGGTGTTCACCGTCATGGTGGGCGGAGCCGGGTACGGGGCCTACAACATCGTCACGGCCGTCACGGGGAACGGCGGCTCGTCCGCGGCGGGGCCGGAGGCCCACCGCACGGGGCCGCCGACGGCCGACGAGGTCGAGGAGACATCGCGGAAGTTCCTCGCGGCGTGGGGGAAGAACGACGCGGACGGGGCCGCCGGGTTCACCAACTTCGCGGAGAACGCGCGGGAGGCGCTGCGCGGCTGGCACGAGGACGCGCACATCACGCACACCGCGCTGAAGGCCGGGAAGCCGTCCGGGGCGCGCGTCCCGTTCTCGGTGAATGCCACCGTGGAGTTCGACGGCAAGAAGAAGACCCTGTCCTACGACTCCTCGCTCACCGTCGTGCGCGGCGAGACCACCGGGCGGGCCCTGGTGAAGTGGAGCCCGTCCGTGCTCCACCCGGACCTGCGGGAGGGCGACACCCTGCTCACCGGCGAGTCCGCGGCCCCGCCCATCGAGGCCGTCGACCGGGACGGCGTCGTCCTGACCGCGAAGAAGTACCCGTCGCTCGGCCCGGTCCTGGACCAGCTGCGCTCCCGGTACGGGGACAAGGCGGGCGGCACCCCGGGCGTCGAGACGTACGTCCAGCACGCCTCCGCCGACGGCACGGAGACCGCGAAGACGCTGCTGACCCTCACCAAGGGCAGGCCGGGCAAGCTGCACACGACCCTCAGCGCGAACGCGCAGGCGGCCGCCGAGGGCGCCGTCGCGCGGTACGCGAAGTCGTCGGTGGTCGCCGTGAAGGCGTCGACCGGTGAGGTGCTGGCGGTGGCCAACGCGTCGGAGCGCGAGTTCAACGCGGCGTTCAACGGCCGTGTGGCGCCCGGTTCGACGCTGAAGATCCTCACCGCGGCGGCGCTCATCGACCACGGCGTCACGACGGAGACCGGCCCGGCGCCGTGCCCCTACTCGGCGGTCGCGATGAGCCAGACCTTCCACAACCTCAAGGGCATGGCCCCGAACGAGGGCGCCACGCTGGCCAACAGCTTCGCCCGCTCCTGCAACACGGCCTTCATCAAGTACTCGGACGATCTCGGCGCGCAGAACTTCGCGGACGAGGCGACGCAGCGGTTCGGGCTCGGCAAGGACTGGAAGACGGGCATCGTCTCGTTCGACGGCTCGGTGCCGGCGGCGGGCGGGCCGGACGCGGCGGCCGGGATGATCGGCCAGGGCCAGGTGCAGATGAACCCGCTGAACCTGGCCTCGGTGACGTCGACCGCGATCACCGGCTCCTTCCACCAGCCGGTCCTCGTCGCCCCGGGCCTCGACGACCGCCAAGTGGCGACGGCGCAGGGCCTGCCGTCCGCGACCGTGTCCCAGCTGCGCCGCATGATGAACCTCACTGCGACCGCCCCCTACGGCACGGCGACGCAGGTCATGGCGGGTCTGGGGCCGAACATCGGGGCGAAGACGGGCTCCGCGGAGGTCGACGGCCAGGGCAGGTCCAACTCCTGGTTCACGGGGTACCGCGGTGACGTGGCGGCCTCGGCGATGGTCCTGAGCGGCGGCCACGGAGGCGACGCGGCGGGCCCGATCGTGGCGGCCGTACTGAGAAGCGCCTCGTGAACGAGCGCCCCCGAAGGGGCGCGGGGCCGTGTCGCTCCGCGGCTCCGCCGCGTGGGCGCGAGCAACCACGACGAAACCGAAGTCGCACCACCACCGTTCAGTCCTACGGCGAAGAGGCGCACCCGGCTCCCCGCACCGATTCCAGCCCCCTAATCTGAACAGCAGCCAAACCACCGGAGGGAACACGTGGGCACCAGAGGCAAGCGGCGCGAGCCCTCGCGCCGGAACACCAACGCCCTGGTGCTCGGCGCGGCCGCGGCCGTCGTGGCCGCCGGCGCGGGGATCGGCGCGTACGTGTTCGCGGACGGCGACAGCGAGGCCGCCGCCGACAGCAAGCCCCTGATCAGGACGGGCCCGCCCACCTCCGCGGAGACCCGGGCCGCGGCCGAGCGCTTCCTGTCCGCGTGGGAGAAGGGCGACACGGCCCGCGCCGCCGCGGCCACGGACGACGCCTCCGCCGCGGGGACCGCCCTGTCCGCGCTGGCGAAGGACGCCCACTTCAGCGAGCTGAAGCTGACCCCGGGCACCCGCAAGGGCGCCACCGTTCCCTTCCACGTCACGTCGAAGGTCACGTACGAGAAGACGAGCAAGCCGTTCGCGTACGACTCGAAGCTGTCCGTCGTGCGGGACAAGAAGACCGGGAAGGTGTCCGTCGACTGGGCGCCGTCGGTCGTGCACCCGGATCTGCGGGACGGGGACCGGCTGGTGACGGGCGAGGCGGGCGATCCCCCGGTCAAGGCGCTGGACCGGGACGGCGGCGAGCTCAGCGTGAAGAAGTACGCCTCGCTCGGCACGGTCGTGGACGGGCTGCGCGAGAAGTACGGGAAGAAGGCCGGCGGCACCGCGGGCGTCGAACTCCGCGTCGTGCGCAAGGACTCGGAGAAGAAGTCGGCGACGACGGCCAGGACGCAGGACGGGAACGCGCTGCCCGACAAGACGCTGCTCACCCTCTCCGAGGGCACGCCGGGCACGGTGAGGACGACGCTGAGTCCGTCGTTGCAGGCCGAGGCGGAGAAGCAGGTCGCCTCGCGCGAGAAGGCCTCCGTCGTGGTCGTGCGGCCGTCGACCGGTGAGATCCTCGCGGTGGCGAACTCCAGCCCCGGGTTCAACACGGCGTTCCAGGGCTCGCTCGCGCCCGGCTCCACGATGAAGATCATCACTTCGTCGATGCTGCTGGAGAAGAACCTGGCGGGCGTCGACAAGAAGCACCCGTGCCCGAAGTACTTCACGTACGGGCACTGGAAGTTCCAGAACGACGACAAGTTCCAGATCAAGAACGGGACGTTCAAGGCGAGCTTCGCCGCGTCCTGCAACACCGCGTTCATCAGCCAGGCCCCGGAGCTGGAGGACAACTCGCTGACGCTGCAGGCGCAGCAGGTGTTCGGGCTGGGGATGAACAACTGGTCGATCGGGGTGTCCAGCTTCGACGGCGCGGTGCCGGTGCAGTCGCAGGCGCAGATGGGCGCCTCGCTGATCGGGCAGGGCGGGGTGCGGATGAACCCGCTGAACATGGCCTCGGTCGCGGCGACCGTGAAGTCCGGCACCTTCCACCAGCCGTACCTCGTCTCCCCTGACTTCGACCACCGCACGCTGGCGAAGGCGTCGCGCACGATGTCCGCGAAGACGGTCGGCGATCTGCGCGAGCTGATGCACTACACGGCGGTCGCGGGTACGGCGGTCAAGCCGATGTCGGGGCTCGGCGCGGACATGGGCGCCAAGACGGGTTCGGCGGAGGTCGACGGGCAGAAGAAGCCCAACGGCTGGTTCACGGCCTGGCGCGGGGACCTCGCGGCGGCCGCGGTCGTGCAGCAGGGCGGCCACGGCGGCGACTCGGCCGGTCCGGTCGTCCGCGAGATGCTGCTGGCCGGCGACTGAAGGCCCCCTGGCTCACGTCCCGATACCCGGTCGCATGGGCGGTACACGGACCGTTAGCGTGCCGTCCATGACGTCAACAGAGAGCAGTGCCTCCACGTCCGGAGCCGCGTCGGGAGGCGAGGCGGGCGCCGCGCACCCGCGCTTCGCCGAGGCCGTGACCGGGATGGGTCTCGCCGGACTCCTGCCGCGCGTACGGCGGTTCCCGGACGCGACCCGCACCGCGCAGGAGGCGGCCGCGGCGATCGGCTGCGAGCTCAGCCAGATCTGCAAGTCGCTGATCTTCGCCGCCGACGGCGTGCCGGTGCTCGTGCTGATGGACGGCTCCTCGCGGGTCGACCTGGAGCGGGTGCGGCAGGCGCTGGGCGCCGGGAAGGTCACGCGGGCGAAGGCGGACGTGGTGCGCGAGACGACCGGTTACGCGATCGGCGGCGTCCCGCCCTTCGGGCACCGCACCCGCACCCGGGTGCTCGCCGACCGCTCGCTGCTCGCGCACGACGAGGTGTGGGCCGCGGCCGGCACCCCGTACGCGGTGTTCCCGATGGGACCGAAGGAGCTGGTCGAGCACGCCGGGGCGACGCTCGTGGACGTGCGGGAGTGACGCCGCTCGTCACCGCGGCGGTACTGCTCGCCGCGGTCACCCACGCGTCGTGGAACGCGCTGGCCCACCACATCACCGACAAGCTCGTCGGGTTCACGCTGATCGCCGGCGGCGGGGTGCTGATCGGGCTCGTGCTCGCGCTGTTCGCACCGGTCCCGGCCGCGGGCGCCTGGCCGTACCTGGTCGCCTCCGCGCTCCTCCACGTCGGCTACATGTGCCTCCTGATGACCTCGTTCCGGCTCGGCGACTTCGGCCAGGCCTATCCGATCGCGCGCGGCACGGCGCCGCTCCTGGTGACGGTCCTCGCGGCGGTGTTCGCCGGTGAGGTGCCGGGCGGCTGGCAGGCGGCCGGGGTCGCGGTGTCCTGCGCGGGTCTGACGGGCCTCGCCCTGTGGGGGCTGCGCGGGACGGGGCGCCGGCCGGACTGGACGGCGCTCGGCGCGGCCCTCGCGACCGGTGCCTCGATCGCCGCCTACACGGTGGTGGACGGGCTCGGGGTGCGCGCCTCGGGGTCCTCGCTCGGCTACATCGCCTGGCTGATGATCCTGGAGGGCCTCGCGATCCCGCTCTGGGCGGCGTATCGGTGGCGGGGTGAATTCGTGGCCACGCTGCGGCCGTTCGCGCTGCGCGGGCTGTTCGGCGCCGCGCTGTCCGTGGCCGCGTACGGGCTGGTGCTGTGGGCGCAGACACGGGCGGAGCTCGCCCCGATCTCCGCGCTGCGCGAGTCGTCCATCATCGTGGGCGCGGCGATCGGGGCGGTGTTCTTCAAGGAGCGGTTCGGGATGCCGCGGATCATGGCGGCGGGCGTGATGGTGGCGGGCATCGGGCTGATGCTGCACGCCGGGTGACGGTACGTCAGCCTCCGGCGATCTCACCCGCACTGCGCTCCACGCACAGCTCGTTGCCCTCGGGGTCGTGCAGGGTCACCCAGCCCCGGCCGTCGGGGCGGCGGTGGTCGCCCGCGATCTTCGCGCCGAGCCCGAGCAGCCGCTCGACCTCCTCGTCGCGGGTGCGGTCCTGGGGCTGGAGGTCGAGGTGCACCCGGTTCTTGACGGTCTTGGCGTCCTCGACGCGGACGAAGAGGAGCGCCGCGTTCGCGCTGGTGACGAGGGCCTCGGGGTCTCCGGGGGCGTCCTCGTCGGAGACCTTGCCGTCGAGGACGGCGGCCCAGAACCCGGCCAGGGTGTAGGGGTCGGCGCAGTCGAAGGTGATGTGGCGCACGAGAGAAGACATGGGGTCACCCGACCATGCGGGGTGCTCCGCGTCCAGCGCTTTCCGGGTCGCGGCCGTAGCTCCGCGCGTCCGTGGCCGGGTGCGGGCCGGTGGGGCTTCTCGCGCAGTTCCCCGCGCCCCTGAAATGCATGCCCTTCGGGCGCATTTCCCCGATCAAGGTGCGGGGCGCCTTTCATCTGGGGAAGGCGCGGCGAAGCCGCATGCCTTCCAGGGGCGCGGGGAACTGCGCGACCAGCCACGAACCACCCGCACCCGGCGAACACACAGGGCCATCCCCCACCCGCCCCTCAGGGCCGCCCCAGGGGACAACCAGGGTTCCTCCGGAGGGAGTTGAGAGGAGGTCCCGGCCAGCATGAGGGGCATGACATCACCCCGAACCGCATTCATCCTGGGCCCCACCCTCTTCGCCACCTACGGAGTACTCCGCGCCGTCGACGGCCTCGACGGCGAGCGCGGTCCGGGGCTCGCCTGGACCGCCGGACATCTGTGCTTCGTCGTCGCACTCGCCTTCTTCGTCAGGGGATTCGCGGAACTACGGGCCCGAGCGGGGCGCCGGGACCGCGTGGCGACCGTGGGCCTGTGGACCGGGATCGCCGGCGCGGCAGCGCTCACCGTGCAGTTCGGCGTCGACATCGTGACCGGCCTGATGGCCGCCGACCACGCCGAGATGGCGCGGCTCAGCGACAACTTCGGTTCGCTGCCCGGCGTGGAGGCGGCCTTCTACGCGTTCGGGCCGATGCTGTTCTTCGTCGGCCAGATCGTGCTCACGCTGCGCCTGTTCGCGCTGCGCGGGCTGCCTCTGTGGTCGCCGTGCCTGGTGTTCGCCACGACGCTGATGCCGTTCGCGAGCAAGGACCTGATGCCGGTGGCCGCCGTCCTGCTGCTGCTCGCCTACGCGCCGCTGTGGCGGCCCAGCGCCTCGCGCACCGCCCTGACCAGCGCCTGAGCGCGGGGGTCGGCGGTGACGCCCTTCTGCAGGCCGTTCGTGACGTAGCCGAAGGCGAGGCCTGACTCCGGGTCGGCGAAGCCGAGGGCACCGCCGCGGCCGGGGTGTCCGAAGGAGCCGGGGGCGAGGAGCGGGGATGCGGCGCCGTGCAGCATGTAGCCGAGACCGAAGCGGGACGGGGCGATCAGGACCCGGTCCGGTCCGGCCGAGGCCTCCGTGCGGGCGAGCCGTACGGTCTCCGGGGTGAACAGGCGGCGCCCGCCGTCGACTTCACCGATGAGCGAGGCGTAGAAGCGGGCGAGTCCGTCGGCGGTGCCGATGCCGTTGGAGGCGGGGAGTTCGGCGGCGCGGTAGGCCGGGTCGTTCTCGTCCGGGGTCGGCGCGATGGAGTCGAAGGCGCGGCGGGTCTGCGAGGCGGGGTCCGCGTACGCCTCCACGAGGGCGCGCTTGGGGCGGGAGCGCGGGGCGCCGGGGACGACCGGGGCCTCGACGGGGCCGACCCGCCCGGCCCGGTGCGCCTGCTCGGCGGGCAGTCCGATCCACAGGTCGGCGCCCACGGGCGCGGCTATCTCGTCGGCGACGAACGCGCCGATGGACCGTCCGGTGACCCGGCGCACCAGCTCGCCGGTGAGCCAGCTGTAGGTCTGGGCGTGGTACCCGTGGTCGGTGCCGGGTGTCCAGGCGGGGGCCTGCGCGGCGACGGCGGCGGCGCCGAGGTCGGGGTCGGCGGCCTCGGCCGGGGTGAGCGAGCGGTCCAGGGACGGGACTCCGGCCCGGTGCGCGAGCACGTCCCGCACCCGGGCGTCCTCCTTGCCCGCGGCCTTGAACTCGGGCCAGTACGCCCCGACGGGCGCGTCGAGGTCCAGCTCCCCGCGCTGATGGAGCAATAGCAGCGCGGCGGCGGCGACGCCCTTGGTGGCGGACCGCATGATCTGCGCGGTGCCCGGCTCCCAGGGGGCCTCGCCGTCGACGTCCCGGGTTCCGGCGTACAGGTCGACGACCTTGCGCCCGTTCTCGTAGAGGGCGAAGGCCGCGCCGCGCTCACCGCGGCCCGTGAAGTTCTCGGCGAAGGCCCGCTCGACGCCTTCGAAACGGGGGTCCGTCGTGCCGTTCACTGCTATGTCCACAGGCTGTGCAACAGGGGGCCGGGGCGATTGATTCCGGCGGGCCTCAGCCCGGGAGGCCGGGGGCGCCCGCGACCGACCGGGGGTCGAAGCCGAAGGGGAGTTCCAGGCGGTGGGTGCGCATCAGGGTGTCGTCGGTGAGGAGGTCCGTGGTCGGGCCATCGGCGGCGATGACGCCCTCGCTGAGGATCAGGGAGCGCGGGCAGAGTTCCAGGGCGTACGGCAGGTCGTGGGTGACCATCAGGACCGTGACGTCCAGGGAGCGCAGGATGTCGGCGAGTTCGCGGCGGGAGGCCGGGTCGAGGTTGGAGGACGGTTCGTCGAGGACGAGGATCTCCGGCTCCATCGCGAGGACGGTGGCGACGGCGACGCGGCGGCGCTGGCCGAAGGAGAGGTGGTGCGGCGGGCGGTCCGCGTACTCCTCCATGCCGACGAGCGAGAGCGCCTTGTGGACCCGGCTCTCCAGCTCGGCGCCCTTCAGGCCGGCCGCGGCCGGGCCGAAGGCGACGTCCTCGCGGACCGTCGGCATGAACAGCTGGTCGTCCGGGTCCTGGAAGACGATGCCGACCTTGCGGCGGATCTCCGCCATGTTCTTCTTCGACACGGGCAGGCCGGCGACGGTCACCGTGCCCGCGCCGCCGGTCAGGATGCCGTTGAGGTGCAGGACGAGGGTCGTCTTGCCGGCGCCGTTCGGGCCGAGCAGGGCGACGCGCTCGCCGCGCCCGATGGTGAGGTCGACGCCGAAGAGGGCCTGGTGGCCGTCGGGGTAGGCGAAGGCGAGGCCGGAGACCTCGAGCGATGCGGTCACAGGGTCCATCCCAACAGGCATACGACGAGGGCGGCGAGGGGCAGCGTCAGCGCGGAGGTCCACTGGGCGCGGGAGGCGGTCACGTCGTCGATCACCGGCATCGTGCCCGCGTAGCCGCGGCTGACCATGGCGAGGTGGACGCGTTCGCCGCGCTCGTAGGAGCGGATGAAGAGGGCACCGGCGGACTTGGCGAGGACGCCCCAGTGGCGCACGCCGGAGGCCTCGAAGCCTCGGGACTCGCGGGCGATCCGCATGCGCCGCATCTCGTCCGTGATCACGTCCCCGTAGCGGATCATGAACGAGGCGATCTGGACGAGCAGCGGCGGCAGCTTGAGGCGCTGGAGTCCGAGAAGCAGTTCGCGCAGTTCGGTCGTGGAGGCGAGCAGCACGGACGCGGCGACGCCGAGGGTGCCCTTGGCCAGCACGTTCCACGCCCCCCACAGGCCGGACTCGCTGAGCGACAGGCCGAGGACCTGCACGCGTTCGCCCTCGGCGACGAACGGCATGAGCACCGCGAACGCGACGAACGGGATCTCGATGAGGAGCCGCTTGAGCAGGTAGCCGGCCGGGACGCGGGCCGCGTACGCGACGCAGCCGAGCAGCACCGCGTACAGGCCGAAGGCCCACATGGCCTCGCGCGGTGTGGAGACCACGACGATCACGAAGCAGAAGACGGCGGCGAGCTTGGTGTGCGGGGGCAGCGCGTGCACCGGTGAGTCTCCGGCGCGGTAGAGGCGGTGGGCGTGTCCTGCACCCATGTCAGGCCGCCGGGTCCCCGGCGCGGACCTCGGTGGAGGCCGCGTCGCTCGTACGTCGCCTGCGCAGCGCCCAGAAGACGGCGGATCCGGCGACGACGGTCACGCCGACGCCGATGACGCCGGCGAGGCCGCCGGAGAGCCGGGCGTTCGTGACGTCGCGGACGCCGTAGTCGGCGAGCGGGGAGTCGGCCGAGGCGTGCTCCTCGGTCTTCCGGTCGAGACCCTTGTCGTGGGCGACCTTCTCCAGGCCGTCCGGGTTCGCGGAGGCGTAGAAGGAGACGAAGCCGGCGAGGACGAGGGAGGTGACGAGGCCGGTGATCCACAGCTTGCGGTGCGAGCCGCCGGACGCGGCCGGGGCGGGCGCGGCGGCGGGGGCGTCGACGAGTTCGCCGCCGACGCGCAGCTTGAGCGGCGCGGTCAGTCCGCGCGCCCCGTACACGAGGTCGGGGCGGACGGCGACGACGGCGCCGACGGTGAGCGCGGTGATGACGGCCTCGCCGATGCCGATGAGGACGTGGACGCCGACCATCGCGGTGGTGACCTTGGCGAGGGAGACGTCGGTGGTCCCTCCGACGGCGTAGAGGAGGGTGAAGACGACGGCGGCGGCCGGGACCGAGAGGAGCGCGGCCACGAAGGACGCGACGGTGATCGAGCGGCGGCCGCGCGGCAGGAGCTTCACCAGGCCGCGGAAGACGAGGTAGGCGACGACGGTGGTGGTGATCGCCATGTCGGTGATGTTCACGCCGAGCGCGGTCAGGCCGCCGTCGGCGAAGAGCACGCCCTGCATCAGGAGCACCACGGACACGCACAGGACCCCTGTGTAGGGGCCCACGAGGATCGCGGCCAGCGCTCCGCCGAGGAGGTGGCCGCTGGTGCCCGCGGCGACGGGGAAGTTCAGCATCTGCACGGCGAAGATGAACGCCGCGACCAGGCCGGCCAGCGGTGCGGTGCGCTCGTCCAGCTCGCGGCGCGCTCCGCGCAGGCTCACGGCGACGGCACCCGCGGCGACGACACCGGCGGCCGCGGAGACGGGCGCGTTGATGAATCCGTCGGGGACATGCATGGGTGGGAACTCCGGCGCTCGGGCGGCTGGCCAACCGGCTGGTCGGCCGTTCGATGATAGGGCCTTGTTGCGAACAGCTCGCAAGAGCGCCTCTCCCTCAGCTGATCGCGGCCCGCACCTCGTCACTTATCTCGGACATATGGGACATTGGATGGCATGGATGCCGCCCCGCAGTTCACGGAGCAGTTCATGGAGCAGTACGTCGAGCAGTACGTCCGCGCCCGCCTCGTCACCGACTCCCCCGACGCCGCCCGCTCGGTCGCCGTCGTGCTCCGCTGGACCGGCGGCCTGGTCCACGTCACCCTGCCGGACGCCGGCGAGTGGACCTTCGCGCGCGAACTGCTCGAACGCGGGCTGCGCGCCCCGGCCACCGGCGGCGACGTCCGGATCTGGCCCTGCGGCCGGGTCCAGGCGGTCATGGAGTTCCACGCACACCACGGGGCGACGGTCGTGCAGTTCGACGTGAAGGCGCTGATCCGCTTCCTGCGTCGTACGTACACGGCCGTCGCCCCGGTGCCCGCCGCTCACTGAGCGGCCACATCCCGGACCGTCAGGCGCTGACCAGCTCCCGGTCCGCGTCGCCGTCCTTGCCGGCGTCGCCTTCGTCGGCCTTCCGCAGGGCCTCGCCCTCCACGTCGACGTTCGGCAGCAGCCGGTCCAGCCACTTCGGCAGCCACCAGGCGCGCTTGCCGAGCAGCGCGAGCACCGCCGGCACGATCGTCATGCGGACGATGAACGCGTCGAAGAAGACGGCGATCGCGAGCCCGAAGCCGATCATCTTGATCATCTGCTCCGAGGAGCCGATGAAGCCCGCGAACACCGCGATCATGATGATCGCCGCGGCCGTGACCACCCGGGCCCCGTGCTTGAACCCGGTCACGACGGCCTGCGCCGGGCGCTCCCCGTGGACGTACGCCTCCCGCATGCGGGTCACGAGGAAGACCTCGTAGTCCATCGCGAGACCGAAGACCACGCCCACCATGAAGATCGGCATCATCGACATGATCGGGGTCGTCTGCTCGACGCCGAACAGCGAGCCGAGCCAGCCCCACTGGAAGACGGCCACGACGGCGCCGAGCGCGGCGAGCACCGAGAGCAGGAAGCCGAGCGCCGCCTTGAGCGGGACCAGGACCGAGCGGAAGACGACCATCAGGAGCAGGAAGGCCAGGCCGACGACCAGCGCCAGGTAGGGAACCAGGGCGTCGTTGAGCTTCTGCGACACGTCGATGTTCATCGCGGTCGAGCCGGTGACGCTCAGCTCGGCGCCGGTGTCCTTCGTGATCTCCTTGCCCTCCGCGCGGATCGCGTGGACGACGTCCTCGGTCTCCGTCGACGACGGCTGGTACTTCGAGACGACGGTGACGATGGCGGTGTCACCGGCCTTGTTGAACGTGGCCGGGGTGACCGCGGCGACGCCCTCCGTCCCCTTGATCGAGGAGACGACACGGTCGACGGCGGCCTTCGGGTCGTCCGCGCCCCGCGCGTCGACGACGGTGAGCAGCGGCCCGTTGAAGCCCGGCCCGAATCCCTCGGACAGCAGGTCGTAGGCCTTGCGCTGGGTGGTGTCGGTGGGCTGGACGCCGTCGTCGGGCAGGCCCAGCTGCAGCGAGGCGACCGGGGCGGCCAGGGCACCGAGCCCGAGGACGCCGACGATCAGCACGGCGACCGGACGGCGCAGCACGAAGCGGGCCCAGCGGGTCCCCATGTTCGTCTTCTCCTCGGCCGGGCCGTCGGCGGCGAGGTTCTTACGGGCCTTGCGGCCGTGCACCCGCTTGCCGACGTAGCCGAGCAGCGCCGGGATGAGGGTGAGCGCGATGAGCACGGCGAGGGCGACGGTGCCGGCGGCGGCCACACCCATCTTGGTGAGCATCGGGATGTTGACGACGGCGAGGCCGACCAGCGCGATGACGACGGTGAGCCCGGCGAAGACGACCGCGGAGCCCGCGGTGCCGACGGCCCGCCCGGCCGCCTCCTCGCGCTCGCGGCCCTCGGCCAGTTCGGCGCGGTAGCGGGAGACGATGAACAGGGCGTAGTCGATGCCGACCGCGAGGCCGATCATCATCGCGAGCGTGGAGGTGGTGGAGCCCAGGTCCAGGACGTCGGCCAGGGCCGTGATCGTGGAGACGCCGATGCCGACGCCGATGAGCGCGGTGAGCAGCGGAAGTCCGGCGGCGATGAGCGAGCCGAACGTGATCACGAGGACGACCGCGGCGATCGCGATGCCGATGATCTCCGTGGCGCCCGTCTCCGGGACGGCCTGCAGCGCGTCACCGCCGACCTCGACGGTGAGCCCCGTCTTCTGCGCCTCGTCGATGACCTCCTGCAGCGCGTCGCGGTCCTCGTCGGTCAGCTCCATGCCGGAGACCTTGTACGAGGCCGAGGCGTAGGCGATCGTGCCGTCCCGGCTCACCGTCTTGGCCGCGAACGGGTCGGCGACCGAGGCCACCTGGTCCGAGCTCGCCTTGATCTGCGCGACGGTGTCCTGGATGTCGGCCTTGTTGCCGGCGTCGGTGAGCTTCTCGCCGGCCGGCGCCTTGAAGACGACGCGGGCGGTGGCCCCGTCGGCGGCGGAGCCGGGGAAGCGCTGGTCGAGCAGGTCGAAGGCCTTCTGCGCCTCGGTCCCCGGGATCGAGAAGGAACTGGAGGCGGCGGTCGGTGCGGTGGCGGCGCCCACGCCGGCGAGCGTGAGCAGGGCCACCCAGATCAGGGCGACGAAGTGGCGTCGCCGGAAGGCGAACTTGCCGAGTTTGTAGAGGAACGTGGCCACGGGGGCGTACTCCCGGTCAGGTCGTGGGACTGAGTCTGGGCAGGGGGCATCGGCCCGACGACGTGAGCGGTGCGCGTCAGGTGCGGGGTTCTACGGGATTACGGGGAGTGGGTGTCAGGCGCCGAGGGCGGGGAGGACCACGGCGTCGATGTAGGAGGCCAGATAGGCCTGGGTGGGTGGCAGCTCGTCGATGAGCGTCCGGGTGGCGAAGGCGCCGACCAGCATGTGGATCACGTAGCCGAGCGCCGGGTTGTCGGGGCTGACCTCGCCCCGCTCCACCGCCCGCCGCAGCATCCGGTCGAGGGCGGACATCTCCGGCTCGACGATCCACTCGCGGAACGCCTGGAGGAGATCCGGATCGGCGTGCACGGCGACCATCAGGCCGCGCATCAGCGCGCTGTTCTGCTCCATGTGACAGTCGTCCTCGCGGCGGGCCGTCGCATGCAGGTCACCGCGCAGGGTGCCGGTGTCGATCTCGTCGAAGTGCGGCTTCTGCTGGCGCAGGGCCTTCACGACCAGCTCGGCCTTGCCGCCCCACTGGCGGTAGAGCGTGGCCTTGCTGGACCGGGTGCGGGCCGCCACGGCGTCCATCGTCAGGGCGTCGTAACCGACCTCGCGGAGCAGATCGAGCACGGCACCGTACAGCTCGGCCTCACGCTCAGGCGTGATCCGACTCCGCCGCGCTTGCTCCGCACCCATGCCGGTCACCTCTCCACTCCGGTCCTTCGACCCCGAATCTACCCGCCCCCTTAACGAAACGAAACCGTTTCGTACGTGTTCCCGGCCACACCTGATCGGGGAAATGCGACCCGAAGGGTCCGCATTTCAGGGGCGCGGGGAACTGCGCGACCAGCCCCCACCCACCCGCACCCGGCCACGAAACGGAACACCCCTCCCCGGTTGCCGGACCCCCCACAACGGAAAAGCATGAACACGTGACGGACGACGAGACGACCCCGACAGCCCCGGGCTACCTCCGCTTCCCCCACCTCAGCGGCGAGCACCTGTGCTTCGTGGCCGAGGACGACCTGTGGCTGGCCCCCCTGAGCGGAGCGACCCGCGCCTGGAGACTGACAGCGGACCGCACCAAACTCGGCCACCCCCGCTTCAGCCCCGACGGCCGTCACATCGCGTACACGACCTGGCGCAGCCTCGACCCCGAGATCCACCTCGCCCCGGTCGACGGCGGAGCCGCCCGCCGGCTCACGTACTGGGGCAGCCCCGACACGGAGGTCCGCGGCTGGACCCCCGACGGCGACATCCTGGCCGTCGCCTCGCACGGCGAACCGTTCTCCTACTTCACGTTCGCCTACAGCGTCCCCACCGACGGCTCCCCCGGCGGCAAGCTCCCCTGGGGCCCGGTCTCCGACATCCAGGTGGCCGACTTCCCGACCGCCGAGGGGGACGCGCGCCGCACCCTCCTGCTCACCGGCACCCCGCCCCACGAACCGGCCGCCTGGAAGCGCTACCGGGGCGGCGCCCAGGGCCGCCTGTGGGTGCACGGGCAGCGCATCCTCGCCGACCTCGACGGGCACCTGGACGCCCCCATGTTCGTCGGCGACCGCATCGCGTTCCTCTCCGACCACGAGGGCGTCGGCAACGTCTACTCGTGCCTCCCTGACGGCTCGGACCTCACCCGCCACACCGACCACGACGCGTTCTACGCCCGGCACGCCTCCACCGACGGCACCCGCGTCGTCTACCAGTGCGCGGGCGAACTGTGGATCCTCGACGCCCTCACCCCCGACTCACGGCCGCGCCGCCTCACCGTGCGGCTCGGCGGCCCGCGCCCCGGCCGCCGCAGCTACCAGGTCCCGGCCGCCCACCACGTCGACGCGCTGTCCGTCGACGAGACCGGCCGGGCCAGCGCCGTCGTCGTGCGCGGCTCCCTGTACTGGCTGACCCACCGCGACGGCCCCGCCCGCACCATCGCCGACACCCCGGGCGTCCGCGTCCGGCTCCCCGAGATGCTCGGCTCCGGCGGCCAGGTCGCCTACGTCACCGACGCCGAGGGCGACGACGCCGTGGAGATCGCCTATCTGCCCCGCGCCAGCGGCGACCGCGCCCCGCGCCGCCTCGCCTCCGGCGCCCTGGGCCGCGTACAGGAGCTGGTCTCCGACCCGGACGGGGAACTGCTCGCGATCGCCTCGAACGACGGACGGGTGCTGCTGCTCGACGCGTCCGAGGAGTCCGGGGGCGAGGTCACCGAACTGATCCGGTCGACGAACGGCCCGGTCCGCGACCTCGCGTTCTCCCCCGACGGCGCCTGGCTGACCTGGTCGCACCCGGGCATCGGCCGCTCCCTGCGGCTGATCAAGATGGCCCGGATCAAGGACCGCACGATCGTCGACGTCACCAACGGCCGCTTCGAGGACGAGAACCCCGTCTTCACCCGCGACGGCCGCTACCTGGCCTTCCTGTCCTGGCGCGGCTTCGACCCGGTCTACGACGTGCACACCGGCGACCTGTCCTTCCCGCTCGGCTGCCGCCCCTACCTCGTACCGCTGTCCTCGGCGACCGAGTCCCCCTTCGCGCTCTCCCCCGACGGCCGCACCGCCGCAGGCGGCCTGGACCCGGTCGAGGACACCGGCGACGGCTCTCCCACCGTGGAGATCGAGGGGCTCGCCAACCGGGTCGTGCCGTTCCCCGTCGCCGCGTCGAAGTACTCGGCGCTGCACCCGGTCGCGGGCGGTGGCCTCGTCTGGCTGCGCTGGCCGATCTCCGGCGCGCTCGGCGAGACCTTCGCCAACCCGGCCGACACCTCCTCGCAGCCCACCCTCGAACACTTCAACCTGGCCAAGGGCAAGAAGACCCAACTCGTGGACCACATGGACTGGTTCGCGGTCAGCGGCGACGGCACCCGGCTCGTCGTCGGCGACGAGGGCGAGCTGAGCGCCGTGCCCGCCACCGAGGCCGGCGACAACGACACCACCATCTGGATCGACCTGCGCCGCATCCTGCACGAGGCCGACCCGCCCGCCGAGTGGCGCGGCGCCTTCGACGAGGCGGGCCGCATCATCCGCGCCTACTTCTGGGCCCCCGACATGTGCGGCATCGACTGGCCCGGCGTCCTCGACCAGTACCGGCCGCTGCTCGAACGCGTCGCGTCCCCCGACGAGTTCGCCGATCTGCTGCGCGAGGTCCTCGGCGAACTCGGCACCTCCCACGCCTACGTCACCGCGGCCCGGCGCAACGAGGGCCCGCCCCACTACCAGCGCGCCCAGGGCCTGCTCGGCGCCAACTTCGCGTGCCGCGACGGCCGCTGGACCCTCACCCGGATCCTGCCCGGCGACTCCTCCGACTCCAAGGCCCGCTCCCCGCTGGCCGGCACCGGCATCCGCGAGGGCGCCGTCCTCACCCACGTCGACGGCCGCCCCGTCGACCCGGTCGCGGGCCCCTTCCCGCTGCTCGCCGGCTCCGGCGGCACCACCGTCGAGCTCACCTTCACCCCCGCCGAGGCCCCCGGCGAAGGCGCCGGCCGCGCCCGCCGCGTCGCCGTCGTCCCGCTCGTCGACGAACGCCCACTGCGCTACCAGGACTGGGTCGCCAAGCGCCGCGAGGTCGTACGGGAGCTGAGCGGCGGCAAGTGCGGCTACCTGCACATCCCCGACATGGGCGGCTCCGGCTGGGCCCAGTTCAACCGCGACCTGCGCATGGAGGTCTCCCGCCCCGCCCTCATCGTCGACGTACGGGGCAACGCGGGCGGCCACATCAGCGAGCTCGTCGTCGAGAAGCTGACCCGCAAGATCATCGGTTGGGACCTCACCCGCAACGCCCAGGCCGTCTCCTACGCCTCGAACGCCCCGCGCGGCCCGGTCGTCGCCCTCGCCGACGAGGCCACGTCCTCCGACGGCGACATGATCACCGCCGCCTTCAAGCTGCTCGGCCTCGGCCCCGTCGTCGGCCAGCGCACCTGGGGCGGCGTCGTCGGCATGACCGGCCGCTACAAGCTGGGCGACGGCACGGTGATCACCGTGCCGATGAACGCGGCCTGGTTCCCCGAGTACGGCTGGTCCGTCGAGAACCGCGGCGTCGACCCCGACATCGAGGCCCTGCGCACCCCCCTGGACTGGGCCGAGGGCCGCCACGCCCAGCTCGACGACGCCGTCCACCTGGCCCTGGACCTCCTGGAGGAACAGGGCGCCCTCGACCCGCCCGACTACTCCGACATCCCCGACCGCCGCCGGCCCCCGCTGCCGCCGCGCGGGACCTAGTGCGTGTCCGCGGGCCTGTCCGCGGGTCTGCCCTCGCCGGTCTTGCGGTCCATGGCCAGCGACAGCTCCGCCTCGACGACCGACTTGGCCAGCGGGCGCAGGCGTTCGACGTCCTTCTCCGTGCCGTGGGCGAGGACGAGGTCGGCGAAGAGGTCGGCCAGGGCGTTCGCGTGCTCGCGGACGGTGACGGCCGCGGCCAGCACCTCGGCCAGGGGGATGCCCTCGCGGACCAGGGCCGAGGAGACGTCGAGCAGGCGGCGGGAGATGTGGACGATCTCCTCGCCGTCGGTGCCGAGGTAGCCGAGGTCGAGGGCGGCCTGGAGGTTCTCCGGGGTGTCCTGGCCGGCGAAGTGGTCGGCGAGTTCGGCGGCGGAGAGGCGGACCGGGGTCTCCTCGGTGGGCTCGCCCAGGCCGAGGAGCTCACCGACGTCGCGGCCGCGGTCGAAGGCGTCGGAGAGTTCGGCGATGCCGTTGAGGGTGTGGCCGCGCTCCAGGAGGGCGGCGACGGTGCGCAGGCGGGCCAGGTGGGTCTCGTCGTACCAGGCGATACGGCCCTCGCGGCGGGGCGGCTTGATGAGGCCGCGCTCGCGGTAGAAGCGCACGGTGCGGACCGTGATGCCGGCCGCCTCGGCCAGTTCCTCCATGCGGTACTCGCGGTGGTCCACGCGCTCGCCGTCGCCCCTCGTCGTTTCGTCGCCCACGGCCGGAACCCTATGTCGTACCGGCGGTAACTTTCCTCGCCCCGACCCCTACCCATGAGTACGGAGCTGCTCTAGTCTCCCATTGCGCCAGTGTTCACTGGCAGAGTCGCGCGGCACGGGAGGCGCCGGGATGGCCGAGCAGGAAGCCGAGCAGGAACACGAGCACGTACGGGTGGCGGTGATCGGGTCCGGTTTCGGCGGCCTCGGAGCGGCGGTCCGGCTGCGGCGCGAGGGCATCACCGACTTCGTCGTCCTGGAGCGCGCGAGCGCCGTCGGCGGCACCTGGCGCGACAACAGCTACCCGGGGTGCGCCTGCGACGTGCCCTCACACCTGTACTCGTTCTCCTTCGCGCCGAACCCGGACTGGCCGCGCACCTTCTCCGGGCAGGAGAAGATCCACGAATACCTGGAGCACGTCGCCGACGTCTTCCGGATCCGGCCGCACATCCGCTTCGACAGCGAGGTGAAGCAGGCCCGCTGGGACGCGGAGAAGCTGTGGTGGGTCGTCGAGACCACCCGTGGCACCCTCACCGCCGACGTCGTCGTCTCCGCCACCGGACCGCTGTCCGACCCGAAGGTGCCGGACATCCCGGGGCTCGACACCTTCGAGGGCAAGGTCTTCCACTCGGCCCGCTGGGACCACGACTACGACCTGCGCGGCAAGCGCGTCGCCGTGATCGGCACCGGCGCCTCCGCCATCCAGATCGTGCCGGCCGTCCAGAAGCAGGTCGGCAGGCTCACCCTCTTCCAGCGCACACCCCCGTGGGTGATGCCGCGCGCCGACCGGAACATCACCAGGGCCGAGCGCTGGCTGCACCGGCAGCTGCCGTTCACGACGCAGGCGCGGCGCGGCATCCTGTGGGGCATCCGCGAGCTCCAGGTCCAGGCGTTCACCAAGCGGCCCGAGGAGCTGGGCCTGGTCGAGCGGATCGCCAGGGCGAACATGCACCGGGCGGTCAAGGACCCGGCGCTGCGCGCCAAGCTGACCCCCGACTACCGCATCGGCTGCAAGCGGATCCTGCTGTCGAACACGTACTATCCGGCGCTCGCGCAGCCGAACGTCGACGTCGTCGCCTCCGGCTTGAAGGAGGTCCGCGGGAACACGCTCGTGGCCGCCGACGGCAGCGAGGCCGAGGTCGACGCGATCGTCTTCGGCACCGGCTTCCACGTCACCGACATGCCGATCGCGGACCGGATCGTCGGCGCCGACGGCGACACCCTCATGCAGTCCTGGAAGAACGGCATGAAGGCGCTGCGCGGCGCGACCGCCGCCGGCTTCCCCAACTTCATGACGGTCATCGGCCCGAACACCGGGCTCGGGAACTCCTCGATGATCCTCATGATCGAGTCCCAGCTGAACTATCTCGCCGACTACATGCGGAAGTTGCACGTCCTCGGCGGCCGCGTCGCCCTCACCCCGCGCGAGAGCGCCGTGACCGGCTGGAACAACCGCGTGCAGGACCGCATGAAGCGCACCGTGTGGAACACGGGCGGCTGCGACAGCTGGTACCTGGACGCGAACGGCGTCAACACCACGGTGTGGCCCGGCACCACGACCGAGTTCCGGCAGGCCACGCGCCACGTGGACGTCGGCGAGTACGAGGTCGTGCGCCCCGCCCCCGCAGCCCCCGCCGAGAGCGCCGCGAGCGCCGCGAAGAAGTCCGCACCCGCCAAGACCGCCCGTACGAAGAAGAAGGTGGAGGCCGCATGAGCCGGCTCACGCACGTCACGTCCGGGCCCTACGCACCGCCGCCCGCCGCCCGCGAACTGACCGTCGTCTCGGCGGACGGCGCGCGGCTGCACGCGGAGGTGCACGGGCCCGAGGGAGCACCCGCCGTGGTCCTGGCCCACGGCTGGACCTGCTCGACGGCCTTCTGGGCCGCGCAGATCCGGGCCCTCGCCACCGACCACCGGGTCATCGCGTACGACCAGCGCGGACACGGCCGCAGCCCCGCCGTCGCGCAGCTCCCGTACACGGTGGACATGCTGGCCGACGACCTGGAGGCCGTGCTCGCCGCGACGCTCGCACCGGGCGAGAAGGCGGTGCTCGCCGGGCACTCCATGGGCGGCATGACGATCATGGCGGCGGCCGCGCGGCCGGGCGTCCGGGAGCACGCGGCGGCGGTCCTGCTGTGCAGCACGGGCGCCTCGCGCCTGGTGGCCGAGTCGACGGTGGTGCCGATCCCGCCGAGCGGGCTGCGGACCCGCCTGACCAAGGCGATCCTGGGATCGAAGGCACCGCTCGGGCCGGTCACCCCGGTCGGCAAGAAGGTCCTCAAGTACGCCACGATGGGCCCCGGTTCGTCGCCCGACAAGGTCGAGGTCTGCGCCCGGATCGTGCACGCGTGCCCGCGCGGGGTGCGCGCCGGCTGGTCGCACGTCCTGTCGACGCTCCAGGTCGACGCGGGTGTCGAGGCGCTGACCGTGCCGACGGCCGTGCTCGTGGGCACCCACGACCGGATGACGCCGGCCGTGCACGCGCGGCGGATCGCGGCCGCGCTGCCGCAGAGCGAGGGCCTGACCGAGCTGGCCGGGCTCGGCCACATGACACCGGTCGAGGCGCCCGAGGCGGTCACGGCGAGGATCCGGGAACTCGGCGAGCGGTACCTGAAGCCCGAGCGGTCCGAGAAGAACGAGCAGTCCCAGCAGTCCCAGCAGAACGTGCAGTCCGAGGAAGGGGCGCAAGCCGCATGAGCAAGGTCAGTCTCGAAGGACAGGTCGCGGTCGTCACAGGGGCGGCGCGCGGCGTGGGCGAGCTGCTCGCCCGCAAGCTCTCGGCGCGCGGCGCCAAGATCGCGCTGGTCGGCCTGGAGCCGGACGAGCTCAAGCAGGTCGCGGGCCGGCTGCACTCGGACGCCGACTGGTGGCACGCGGACGTCACGGACCACGTGGCGATGGCGCGGGTCGCGCAGGAGGTGAAGGAGCGGTTCGGCAAGGTCGACATCGTGGTGGCGAACGCGGGCGTCGCGACCGGCGGCCCGTTCGTGGACTCCGACCCGGACGCCTGGCGCCGGGTGATCGAGGTCAACCTGATCGGCTCGGCGGTCACGGCCCGCGCCTTCCTCCCCGTCCTCATGGAGTCGCGCGGCTACCTGCTCCAGATCGCGTCCCTCGCCGCGATCACCCCGGCGCCGATGATGACCGCGTACTGCGCGTCGAAGTCGGGCGTCGAGGCGTACGCGCACAGCCTGCGGGCCGAGGTCGGCTACAAGGGCGTCAAGGTGGGCGTCGGCTACCTGTCCTGGACCGACACGGACATGGTGCGCGGCGCGGACCAGGACGACGTGATGCGCGAACTGCGCGGGCGCCTGCCCTGGCCGGCGAACAAGACGTACCCGCTGGGCCCGGCCGTGGACCGGATCGTGGCGGGCATCGAGCGGCGCTCCTCGCACGTGTACGCGCAGTGGTGGCTGCGCGGCATGCAGGGCATCCGCGGCTATCTGCCCGGGATCATCGGGGCGGTCGGCCAGCGCGAGGTGCGGCGCTTCGACGGGCGCTTCGACGGGATGTCGAAGGGGCTCGTGGGCGCGGGCGGCGCCGCCGACGAGACGACCCGGAGCTCCTGAACCGGGGGTGAGGTGATCGAAATGCGCGGTATGTCCCACCGTGCAAGGCTGGTCGCAGCCCGATCCCCTCACCCACCACAGGAGTGAACAAGCATGGGCATCAAGGACCAGTTCCAGGACAAGGCCGAGGACCTCGCCAACAAGGCCAAGGACGCCATGGGCGGCAACAAGGACGAGGCGAGCGAGCGCGCGCAGCAGGCCCGGGACGAGGCGCGTGAGCGCGGCTCGCAGGGCATGGACGAGGCGCGCGACAAGGCCCAGGAAGCCCGGGACCGCATGGACCGCGGCTGACCCCGCGCAGCGTCCGTTCTTGAGGACCTGACGATCCCCCGACCGGGGCCCCGGTCGGGGGATCGCCGTTTCAAAGGCTCTACGGGTCTACAGGTCCTACAAGACCTACAGGTCGTACACCGTGGTCACGGGCGCGTGGTCGCTCCACCGCTCCGCGTGCGTCGCCGCCCGCTCGACGTACGCCTTCACGGCCTTGCCCGCGAGACCCGGAGTCGCGACAGCGAGGTCGATCCTCCAACCCGAATCGTTGTCGAAGGCCCGCCCCCGGTACGACCACCACGAGTACGGCCCCTCGACCTCGGGGTGCAGGGCGCGAACGACGTCCACGTAGCCGCCGTCCGCGTCGTCCAGGACGCGGCCGAGCCACTCGCGCTCCTCGGGGAGGAAGCCCGAGTTCTTCTTGTTGCTCTTCCAGTTCTTGAGGTCGGCCTCGCGGTGGGCGATGTTCCAGTCGCCGCAGACCACGACCTCGCGGCCGTCGGCGGCGGCGCGGACGCGGAGCTTCTTGAGGTAGGTCAGGAACTCGTCCATGAAGCGGATCTTCTCGTCCTGACGGTCCGTGCCGACCTCGCCCGAGGGCAGGTAGAGGCTGGCCACGACGACACCGGGCAGGTCCACCTCGACGTAGCGGCCGCTGGTGTCGAACTCGGCGGAGCCGAAGCCCACCTGCACGCGCTCGGGCGCGCGCCGCGTGTAGAGGGAGACACCGGCCCGGCCCTTCGCGGCGGCCGGGGCGTGCACGACGTGCCAGCCCTCCGGCTCACGCACCTCGTCGGGGAGCTGCTGCGCCTCGGCCCGCACCTCCTGGAGGCACAGGACGTCGGCGGAGGTCTCGGCCAGCCACTCCACGAAGCCCTTCTTGGAGGCGGCCCGCAGCCCGTTCACATTCACAGTGGTCACAGTCAGCACCCGGCCACGGTACCGGCACACTGGAAACGTCCTCCCCACATCGACACGCATAGAGTTACGATCGCCTGTATGAGTATCCAGCCCGCGCCCAGCCTGGCGCCCACCCTGCGCCCCGTCTCCTTCGGCCACCCCGACGCGATCGCGCTGAACGACCGGGTGCAGCTCGAGTACGCGGAGCGCTACGGGGACGAGGGGGATGTCACACCCCTGGACCCGACGATGTTCGACGCCCCGCGCGGCCTGTACCTGATCGCGTACGACGCACAGGGCACCCCGCTGGCCACGGGCGGCTGGCGCACCCAGGACGCCAACGAGGAGGCGTACGCGGACGGCGACGCCGAGCTGAAGCGCATGTACGTGACGCCGGAGGCGCGCGGCCTGGGCCTGGCCCGCCGGATCCTCGCGGCGCTGGAGGCGGACGCCCGCGCGGCGGGGCGCACGCGGATGGTGCTGGAGACGGGCACCAAGCAGCCTGAGGCGATAGCGCTCTACACGTCGAGCGGGTACCTGCCGTGCGCCAAGTTCGGCCACTACCGCTTCGACGAACTGAGCCGCTGCTTCGCCAAGCCGCTCTAGCCGGCCCGTTCCGACCCCTCGAGGGCCGGGACGGCCTGCAACGGCCCGGAACAGCGAAGAACCCCGCCGGTTTCCCGGCGGGGTTCTTCAATTGCGGTGGACCTGTGGGGATTTGAACCCCAGACCCCCTCGATGCGAACGAGGTGCGCTACCAGACTGCGCCACAGGCCCTTGCAACGAGTGAAACTCTAGCATCCCGATCGGGGTGCTCGGAAATCCGCTCCCGGACTGGTCAGCCCGGACGGCCAGCGACCCCGCCGATCACGGTCGCCGATCACTCGTTGGCGGCGCGCGGCCGGCCGTCCGCGCCCGTGCCGTTGTCGTACTGATCGAAGAGCGGGGTGCGGCCGCGCTCGCGGGAGCGGCGGGCGGAGGCGGCGCGGCGGGCGTCGCTGCGCCCGTCGTCCGCCGTCTGCTCGCGCTCGTACTCCTGCTCCTCGGGGGCCGACTGCTCGGCGGCGGAGGAGCGGGCCGCGCTCCAGGTCTCCGGGGCGCCGTAGTCGATGCCGCCGCCGGCGCGCGGGGCGACCGGCGCGGTGACGTACGTGGGCAGCGGCACCGGGACCGGGTCCCAGCTGTCGCCCGCGCCGGGCCGCGCCTGCCGCTCGCGCTGCTGGTCGACCCACTCGGCGTGGTCGGTCTGCTCGACGAGGGCACGCCGGTCGGCGGCGAGCGCCTCGAGCCCGGGGTCGGTGGCCGGCTCGACGGCCTCTGGGCCGTCCTCCAGGTCCTCGGCCGCGGCGCGCTGCGCGGCCGGCTGACGGCGGCGCGGCTGGCGCTCGCGCAGCCGCTGGGCGGCGATCTCGGCCTGGCGACGGTCCATCACGTAGGCGAAGCGGCGGCGCTCCTGGGCGCGCAGATAGACGATGTACGCGCTGAGGAGCAGGGCCGGCGCGGCGGGCGCCCACAGGAAGGCGACGCCACCGACTCCGGCGACGACGGCGCCGAGGGAGAACGCGGCGAACAGGAGCACGGTGGTGCGGCGGCGGCGCGCGAGGACCTTGGTGCGGCGGGCGCGCGCCTGCGCGGCCGCGGCGGCGCCGT
>NZ_JBHYTK010000016.1:0-7231 GCF_042749255.1 Streptomyces sp. NPDC059524
GGCTGGCCCACGGCGGCCGCGGCCGGCTCGGGCCCCGCGCCCGCCGCCCCCCAGGCGGCCCCCGCCCCGGCCCCGCAGCAGTCCGCCCCGGCGCCGGCGCCGGCACCCGTGCCTCAGGCCGCCCCCGTCGGCGGCCCCGACCCCCGCACCCTCTGGCCGAACATCCTGGAGGCGGTGAAGAACAAGCGCCGCTTCACCTGGATCCTGCTCAGCCAGAACGCCCAGGTGACGGGCTTCGACGGCACCACGCTCCAGCTCGGGTTCGTGAACGCGGGCGCGCGGGACAACTTCGCGAGCAGCGGCAGCGAGGACGTCCTCAAGGCGGCGCTCTCTGAGCAGTTCCATGTGAACTGGAAGATCGACGCCGTCGTCGACGCGTCCGGCGGCGCCCCCGCGCCTCCCGCGCCGGGCGGCGGCTACGGAGGAGGCGGCGGTTACGGCGGAGGCGGTGGCGGCTACACCCCGCCCCCGGCCCCGGCGGCCCCCGCCCCGGCCCAACAGGCCCCGCAGTCGGCTCCGGCCCAGTCCCCGGCTCCGGCCCCCGCCCCCGCACAGCCCGCGGCCCCGCAGCCGCCGGCCCGGCAGTCGGTCTCCCCGGAGGACGACACCCCGGAGGCCGACGACCCGGACCTGGACGAGAACGCCCTGTCCGGCCACGACCTGATCGTCAGAGAGCTCGGCGCCACGGTCCTCGAAGAGTTCACGAACGAGTAGTTCGCAGTCCGCGGCTCCGCCCCGCCCGTCTCCGCCCCACCCGTATCCCCCGCCCCTCCTGTACGAACACACAAAACGGTCCAGGCCCACCCATAGGCAGCCCGCACAAGAGCCGCAGACTAGGCTGGCCCCCGTGAAGCTCCTCGTCATCGGTAACGGCGCCCGCGAACACGCCCTGTGCCGCTCCCTGTCCCTCGACCCCGCCGTCACCGCCCTGCACTGCGCGCCCGGCAACGCAGGCATCGCCGAGGTCGCCGAGCTGCACGCGGTCGACGCCCTCGACGGCGCGGCGGTCGCCGCCCTCGCCCGCGAGCTGGAGGCCGACCTCGTCGTCGTCGGCCCGGAGGCCCCGCTGGTCGCGGGTGTCGCCGACGCCGTGCGCGCGCTCGGCATCCCCGTCTTCGGCCCGTCCGGCGCGGCCGCCCAGCTGGAGGGCTCCAAGGCGTTCGCCAAGGACGTCATGGCCGGCGCCGGCGTGCCGACCGCCCGTTCCTACGTGTGCACGACGCCCGCGGAGATCGACGAGGCGCTGGACGCGTTCGGCGCTCCGTACGTCGTGAAGGACGACGGTCTCGCCGCCGGCAAGGGTGTCGTCGTCACCGAGGACATCGAGGCCGCCCGCGCCCATGCGAACGCCTGCGAGCGCGTCGTCATCGAGGAGTTCCTCGACGGCCCCGAGGTCTCGCTCTTCGCGATCACCGACGGCGAGACCGTCGTCCCGCTCCAGCCCGCGCAGGACTTCAAGCGCGCGCTCGACGGCGACGAGGGCCCCAACACCGGTGGCATGGGCGCCTACTCGCCGCTGCCGTGGGCCGACCCGAAGCTGGTCCAGGAGGTCCTGGACACGGTCCTGCAGCCGACCGTCGACGAGATGAAGAAGCGCGGCACGCCGTTCTCCGGCCTGCTGTACGCGGGTCTGGCGATCACCGGCCGAGGCGTCCGCGTCATCGAGTTCAACGCCCGCTTCGGCGACCCCGAGACCCAGGTCGTCCTGGCCCGCCTCCGGACCCCGCTGGCCGGCGTCCTGCTGGCCTCCGCGACCGGCACGCTGGCCGACCTGGAGCCGCTGCGCTGGAGCGACGACGCGGCCGTGACCGTCGTCATCGCCTCGCACAACTACCCGGCGACCCCGCGCACCGGCGACCCGATCACCGGGCTCGAAGAGGTGGCCGCGCAGGACGCCCCGAACGCGTACGTGCTGCACGCCGGCACGAAGCGGGACGAGAAGAGCGGGCAGGTGGTCAGCGCGGGCGGCCGCGTCCTGTCCGTCACCGCGACCGGCACGGACCTCACGCAGGCCCGCGAGCGCGCGTACACCGCCCTGGCCCGCATCGGCCTCGACGGCTCCCAGCACCGTACGGACATCGCCGCGAAGGCCGCCGACGAGAGCTGACGACCGCCGCCGCACCGAGGCGGAGCGGACGGACCACGGGCCGGGTGGGAGAAGGGTGTCACCTTCTCCCGCCCGGCCCGTTCGTGTCAGCCACCTTTGCCCAAAGCCATTCCATCGAGTGACCGCTGACCCATCCGGCTGACGCTGCCGCGACGCCCAACTATGGTGCGGCGCACGGAGTTCGGGCATCCGCGAGACCGGACAGAACCATACGGACCACCGGCATTGCGATGTCAGTGGCGGGTGCCACAGTGGGGGAGTGAGCAACGCCACCAGGGTCCTGCCGCGGGCGCGAGTCCTCGGCCGGACGACAGGCACAGGCAGCAGGGGGTGACATCGGTCGTGTCCGGTACGGGTGCGGAGGCGGGTGCGCGGAGTGCGCGGGCCCGGGCGCTCGCGGTGCTGCGCGTGCGCAGCAGGGCGACGGCACTGGCGCTGCTGCCCGCGGCCGCCGCGGTGATCCTGCTCGCGGGCGGCACCACGGGCCATCTGACGGGCGCCGGCTGGGACGTCGCGCGCGGGATCGTCACCGCGTGCGCCGTGGTCGTGCTGCTCGCCGCGGCGGGTATCGCCCTGGTCGTGGCGCGGGCCCGCCCCGCCGTCAGCCCGACGGTCCCGGTCGCCGAGGAGACGGCCCCCGATCTGTACCGCCTGGTGCGGGACCTGGCCGACCGCCTGGACGTCCCGGCCCCCTCGGCGATAGCCCTCACCCCGGACTGCGACAGCTGGCTGGAGGACCGGACGCACCCCGCGCACGGCCCGCCGGGCGCCCGCCGCCGCATATCCGGGCCCGGCGGTTCTCGTGCCGCCGACGGCCTCGACGCGTCGGGCGGGAAGTCCCCGGACACCCCCGTGGCCCCCGTCCTCGTCATCGGCTCCCCCTTCCTGTGGTGGATGCGCGTGGGAGAGCTGCGCGCCGTCCTCGCCCCGGTCGTCGCCGGTACGGGCCCCTCGGCCCACCCCGACATAGCCGCGGCCCGGCGCTTCGTCCGCGGTCTGGACGCGGCCGTCGCGGTCGCCGCCGCTCCCGGCCGCGGGCCCCTGACCCGCACCGTTCTCGCCGGAGTCGGCCGGGTCGCCCGGCTGATGCTGAGCGGCTGCCGGGTCCACGCGGGCGAGATGGAGCGCGGTGTCGCCGCCGCCGCCGCCGAGCGGGCCCAGACGGTGGACTACGGCCTGCGGATCGTCGCGCAGGAGCAGGTCGGCCTCGCCTACGCGGGCTGGGACCGGCTGCTGACCCGGGTCGCGCTGCCGGCCTGGCGGATGGGCCGCTGGCCGTCCCGGCTCGACGCGGGCGTGGTCGCCGCCCTGACCGAGCTGTCCCGCCGCGACCGTCTCGCCGCGCAGAACGGCGCGTTCGCCTCGCGGCTCGGCGAGCGACCCGCCTGTGACCTCCTTGAGGAGCCCGGAGTCGTCGACGAGGCGGCCTCCCTGCTCGCCGCCCGGCTGTTCCACGGCGGCCCCGCCGAGCCCGGCCCGGACTGGGCGCCGGTCGACTGGCAGGAGTACCCGGACGAGGTCGTGGACCGCAAGTGGCGCGCGGACGCGGCCCGGCTGCACCGGGTCCTGGACGCCCTGGGCGTGCACCGCCCCGGCCCCTCCGGTCCCGCGGCCCACGGCCCGACCCTGGCCCGCGTCCTCGACCACCTCGCGGCCGCCCCGGAGACGATCCCCGCACCGGACGCCGCGCCCGACCCCGACCCCGCCCCCGGCCCCGCCGACGAGCTCGCCCCCGGCTTCGACCTCGAGGACGACGAGACGACCCTGCCCCGCCCCGAGGCCGACGCCCTGGCCGCCGGGATCAGCGCCGAACTGGCCCGCGAGGAGCAGGCCCGCCCGGCGCCCCCCGCGCCCACCGCGGGGCAGGGCCCGGCCGAGGCGCTGTGGGACGAGGGCGCCCTGCCCCTGTTCCCGCTGCAGCCCCCGCGCACCGGCCGCGACCTCCTCGCCGACCACGTGGTCGCGATGGTCTGCTGCGCCGCCGTAGACACGGCGGGCGCCGCCCCGGGCCTGGACTGGCTCGACGGGCCGTCGCTGCTGGTCGACGGCGAGCGCGCCGCCGATCTCGTCCCGCGCGTCCTGAGCCTGGTCGAGGACGGCGACCCCGCCCCCCTCAGAGCCTGGCTGACCACCCTGGGCATCCGCCCGGAAAAGCCAGTCCGTCTGGTCTGACCCCTGGTGCGCGGGGAACTGCGCGCCCAGCCCCCACCAACCCGCACCCGGCAAACAACCGGCACCCCCACGCTCCCCCTACACCACCCCCACACCCCCCGGAGGGCAACGTTCCACTCCCGCTCCCTCCAGCCAATTAGCGACGAACGGTGACGGACTGCGTGCGTAATGTGATGTGCTGGGACCGGTAGCGGAGCGATTCCGCACCGGGCCGATCTCGGGGGAGCGAGGGAGGGGCGCAGCCATGGGGCGGGACAGCGCGGGCACAGGGCACGAGCGGGAGCGGGCGACTGCGGACCCGGTACCGCCGAGGCCCCGCACACCCCGCTGGGAATCCGGCGCGATGGCGCACGCGGTGTCCGACCCGTTCGGCCAGGGCCCGCTGCCCTGGCTGCGCGGCAGCGAGCACTACTTCGACGACACGGGCCAGGTCGTCCCCTGGTACGTGGACCACGCCCCGCAGCCCGGCGCCACGAACCCGGGCGTGACGCACCTCGCGGCTAGCGGCGCCCCGATCCCGGCCCCGCGCACCAGCGGCCCCCGTACGGCCGACGACGTGCACCGCCAGATCAAGGGCTTCACCTCCACGGGAGCGGCCGCGCCCGGCGAGGCGATCGACTTCCACATCACGGTCGACCCGCCCCAGCAGTTCACCGTGGACGTGTACCGGATCGGCCACTACGGCGGCGACGGCGCGTCCAAGATCACCACGAGCCCCCGGCTCTCCGGCATCGTCCAGCCCGCGCCGCTGACCGCCGACCGCACGGTCTCCTGCCACCACTGGTGGCTGTCCTGGCGGCTGCAGATCCCGTCGTTCTGGAACGTGGGGGCGTACGTCGCCGTCCTCACCACCCTCGACGGCTACCGCTCGCACATCCCCTTCACCGTCCGCGACAGCGAGCCCGCCGACCTGCTGCTGCTCCTGCCCGACATCACCTGGCAGGCGTACAACCTCTACCCGGAGGACGGCCGCACGGGCGCCAGCCTCTACCACGCGTGGGACGAGGAGGGCCGGCTGCTCGGCGAGAGCGAGGCCGCGACGACGGTCTCCTTCGACCGCCCGTACGCGGGCGCGGGCCTGCCGCTGCACGTCGGCCACGCCTACGACTTCATCCGCTGGGCGGAGCGCTACGGCTACGACCTCGCCTACGCCGACACCCGGGACCTGCACGCGGGCCGCGTCGATCCGACCCGCTACCGGGGCCTGGTCTTCCCCGGCCACGACGAGTACTGGTCGGCGAACATGCGGCGGACCACCGAGCAGGCCCGCGAGCACGGCACCTCCCTCGTCTTCCTCTCGGCGAACACGATGTACTGGCAGGTCGAGCTGAGCCCCTCCGCGTCCGGGGTCCCCGACCGCCTGCTGACCTGCCGCAAGCGCCGGGGCCCCGGAAAGCCGGCCCTGTGGCGCGAGATCGACCGGCCCGAGCAGCAGCTCCTCGGCATCCAGTACGCGGGCCGGGTCCCCGAGCCCCACCCCCTGGTGGTGCGGAACGCGGACCACTGGCTGTGGGAGGCGACCGGCGCGCACGAGGGCGACGAGATCGAGAACCTGGTCGCGGGCGAGGCCGACCGCTACTACCCGCGCACGGCGCTGCCCGAGCACCAGGACCGCATCCTGCTCGCCCACTCCCCGTACCGGGACGGCGAGCGGGCCCGCCGCCACCAGGAGACATCGTTGTACCGGGCGCCGTCGGGCGCGCTGGTCTTCGCGTCCGGCACCTTCGCCTGGTCCCCGGCCCTGGACCGGCCGGGCCATGTCGACCCCCGCGTCCAGCGCGCGACGGCCAACCTCCTCGACCGCATCTGCAAACGAGACTGAGCCGAGACGTCCGGCACCCCACCCGTGGCCGGATCCGGTCCCCCCGTACGGGAGAATCGGAACCACTCGTACAGAACCACGGGGAGGAACCGTGTCCGGATTCGTCGAAAAGCCCGAGCCAGAGCAGGTCCCTGGCCTGGTGCATCTCCACACCGGCAAGGTGCGGGACCTGTACCGGAACGAGGCGGGCGACCTGGTGATGGTCGCCACCGACCGCATGTCGGCCTACGACTGGGTGCTGCCGTCCCCGATCCCCGACAAGGGCAAGGTCCTCACCCAGCTGTCGCTGTGGTGGTTCGACCAGCTCAAGGACCTGATCCCGAACCACGTCATCTCGCAGGAGCTCCCCGCCGGCGCCCCCGCCGACTGGGCGGGCCGCACGCTGATCTGCCAGAGCCTCGACATGGTCCCCGTGGAGGCCGTCGCGCGCGGCTACCTCACCGGCTCCGGCCTGGTCGAGTACAACGCGTCCCGCACGGTCTGCGGCCTCGCCCTCCCCGAGGGCCTGGAGGACGGCTCGGAGCTCCCCGCGCCGATCTTCACGCCCGCCACGAAGGCCGAGGTCGGCGAGCACGACGAGAACGTGCCGTACGAGGAGGTGGCCCGCCAGGTGGGCGCGGACACCGCCGCGGCGCTGCGCCAGGCGACGCTCGCCGTGTACGGCCGGGCCCGTGACATCGCGCGCGAGCGCGGCATCATCCTCGCGGACACGAAGTTCGAGTTCGGCTTCGACAAGGACGGCACGCTGATCCTCGCCGACGAGGTGCTGACCCCGGACTCCTCGCGCTTCTGGCCGGCCGACCAGTGGCAGCCGGGCCGCGCGCAGCCCTCGTACGACAAGCAGTTCGTGCGGGACTGGCTGACCGGGTCCTCCGGCTGGGACCGCAAGAGCGAGGAGCCGCCGCCGGCGCTGCCCGACGAGGTCGTCGCCGCGACGCGCGCCAAGTACATCGAGGCGTACGAGCTGCTGACCGGCACGAGCTGGAACCTGTAGCGAACGGCGAAAGGCCCCCGGGGCTGTACGGGGGCGTTTGTGTGGTGGGAAACACCAGGGTGGTAAACGCGGGCGCAAACATGGGGAAGGTTGGGGGGAACCAAATTGAGAACATTGCAGCGGTTGTACCCCGCCA
>NZ_JBHYTK010000016.1:7241-27516 GCF_042749255.1 Streptomyces sp. NPDC059524
GCCAACGCGAATAGCCCCGGTAGTATGACGGCGCCATTAATTTTGCAGCCAACGACGAGGTTCGAACTCGCGACCTCAACCTTGGCAAGGTTGCGCTCTACCAACTGAGCTACGTTCGCAGGCTTGCTCCCCGGACTCTGTGGCCCGAAGCGCGACGCCAACTATACCCAACCTCGCTCGCGTGCGAGACGCACCGCCGCGTGACGGTTCTCCGCACCGAGCTTCGAGACCGCCGACGACAGGTAGTTCCGCACCGTCCCCTGGGAGAGCGCGGCCCGCTCGGCGATCTCCGCGACGGGCGCCCCGTCGGCCGCGAGTTCCAGCACCTCGGCCTCGCGCGCGGTCAGCGGCGAGTCCCCGGCGGAGATCGCGTCGGCCGCCAACTCCGGGTCCACATAACGGTTTCCGGCGTGGACGGCACGGATGATCTCGGCGAGCCGCTGCGCGCTGACGGTCTTCGGTACGAAGGCGCGCACGCCCGCCGCGAGCGCCCGCTTCAGGTGCCCGGGACGGCCGTGACTGGTGACGATCATGGTGCGGCAGCCGGGGAGTTCGGACCGGAGCGCTGTGGCCACACTCACACCGTCGCAGCCCGGCATCTGCAGATCGAGCACCGCGACGTCGGGCCGGTGGGCGCGGGCCATGGCCAGCGCCTCGGGTCCGCTCGCGGCCTCGGCGACCACGGTCAGGTCGTCCTCCAGGGCGAGCAGCGCGGCGAGCGCGCCGCGGATCAGGTGCTCGTCGTCGGCGAGCAGGACGCGCAGGCTCACCGGGCACCCCCGTGCGACGCCGTCCCGGCCTCCACGGGTTCTGGCTCCTGTTGGACCCCGGAACCGTCGGCCCGCCCCGCCCGGACCGGGACGGTCGCCACCACCCGGAACCTGTCCCGCTCCACCACACCCGCCTCCAACGTTCCGGCCACCTCGGCGAGCCGCTCCCGCAGGCCCGCGAGTCCCGATCCCGGACGGCCGTCGCCGCCGGACGGGTCCACTCCGTCGTTCTCCACCGTCAGCACCACGTCGCCGCCGCCCGCCGCGAGCGTCACCCGGCAGGTCCGGGCGTCGCCGTGGCGCAGCACGTTGGTCGTGGTCTCGCGCACCACCCAGCCGAGCGCCGACTGCACGTCGGCGGGCAGGTCCGGGGCGCCGCCCGTGACCGTGCAGGCGATCCCGGCGGCGCCGAGCACGCCCCGCGCACCGGCGAGTTCGGCAGCGAGGTCGGCCGCGCGGTAGCCCCGGACGACCTCGCGGACCTCCTTCTGCGACTCCTGCGCGATGCGCTGCACCTCGATCATCTGGGCGACGGCGTCCTCGGTGCGGCCGCGCCGGGCCAGCTGCACGGCGAGCTCGCTCTTGAGGGCGACGACCGACAGATTGCGGCCCATCACGTCGTGCAGGTCGCGCCCGAACCGCAGCCGCTCCTCGGCGACCGCGAGGCGCGCCTCGATCTCCCGGGCGTGCTCGGACTCCCACATCACCGAGAGATTCCAGATGCTGCACCGGTAGCAGAGGAGGGCGATGCCCAGGGCGAGGGCCAGCATCGCGGTCAGGGTCGCGAGCCAGCCCGGCGACGGCCGGGCGATCACGGCGGTGGCCACGATGCCGACGGCGAGCAGCGCGACGGCCCGCCGTACGAAGGTGCGGATCGGGACCTGGAGCGCGTACGCGCCGCCGAACGGCATCGGCGCGAAGATCAGCGGCATCACGATCATCCCGTGCTTCACGCTCTGCGTCCCGGCCAGCGCGGCGATCAGGCCGACCGAGGCGAGGGCGAGACAGAAGCCGGCGGCGGTCCACGCCCGGGGCACGCGGCCCCGGCCCAGGTACTGGTCGATGGCGAGCCGCACGTGCCGGTCGGCGACCACGCACTGCGCCACGTTGACGGCCATCAGAGCGGCGAACAGCGTCGTGGCGGTGGCGTCGCCCCGGATGCTTCCCACGAGCCCGAGGCCCGACCAGGCCAGGAAGAACACCCAGTTGATGACGCGCAGGCTCACCCGGCTCTGCCACTCGACCCGTTCGACCTTGCTCCGGTCCCGCCACCGCACCCGGCCCACCGCACAACCCCCCGTCAGCGCCGCGGTTCCCAGCGGAACCACCGTCGTACAGCAAACACCGCCACGACCGTCCAGGCCACCGCCGTCAGGATCGCCGACAGGACGTCGGACGCGGCGAGTTGGCCGCTCCAGCCGCCCCGGATCAGGGTCAGCACCGGGGTCAGCGGCAGGAGTTCGCAGATCGAGGCCAGCTTGTCGGGCAGCAGCTCCAGCGGGACGAACGAGCCCGAGCCGAACATCGTCAGGAGCATCAGCGGCATCGCGGCGACCTGAGCGCTCTCCACGCTGCGGCTCACGACCGTGGTCAGCGCGGCGAGCGCCGCGCACATCGGGAACCCGAGCGCCAGGCCCACCAGCGCGAGCAGCGGCGCGTCCGGCATCCCCGTGTCGAGGAACGCGGCGCAGGCCGCGGCGAGCACGAGGCACTGCAGGAGCCCGATCGCGGCGGACGGCAGCGCGGCCCCGGCGAGGATCTCCGTGTCGCGCAGCTCCCCGGTGCGCAGCCGCTTGAGGACGAGTTCCTCGCGGCGCGCGGCGTAGACGCTGACGAGGGCCGTGTAGACGGCGAACAGCAGCGAGAAGCCCATCGCGGAGGACACGACGACGGTGCCGACATCGAGGCCCGTGCCCTTGAGCCGGTCCTCCCCGAGCGTGCTGCTCAGGCTCAGCGGGAGGACGAGCGGCACGAACAGGGAGGTGATCAGGACGCCCTTGCTGCGGCCGAGCAGGGTCAGTTCGGCGCGGCCGAGCGCGCGCAGCCGCCCCGCCGGTGTGGTGGTGGCCGTCGTGGTCGCGCCGCTCATGCCGCCATCTCCTCGGTCCGGACGTCCGGCGTCCCTGGTGTCCCTGGTGTCCCCGCGTCCCGTTCCTTCGCGTCCTGGGCGATGCGCAGGAACGCCTCCTCCAGCGAGGCGCCCCGTACGTCGAGCCGGTGCAGGGCGACACCCACGTCCCGCGCCCACACGAGGAGCTCGGTCGCGGTGCGTTGCAGCTCCCCCGTGCGCAGCCGGACGAGCCGCCCGTCGATCTCGTGCCCGGTGACGCCGAGCCGGTCGAGCGGCGGCAGGTCGCCCACGAAGTACCCGTCGGGCAGTTCGAAGGAGACGTGCGAGGGCTGGGCGGCGACGACCTCGGCGACCGTGCCCTGGGCGGCGATCCGCCCCTGGTGCAGGATCGCGAGCCGGTCGGCCAGCTCCTCGGCCTCCTCGAGGTAGTGGGTGGTCAGCAGGACCGTGGTGCCCTCGGCGCGCAGCGCGCGCACCAGGTTCCAGGTCTCCAGCCGGCCCTCGGCGTCCAGCCCGGTCGTCGGTTCGTCGAGGAAGAGGACCTCGGGCCGGCCGAGCAGGGCGAGCGCGAGGTCGAGCCGCCGCTTCTCGCCGCCGGACAGCTGCTTGACCCGCACCTTGGCGCGGCGGGTGAGCCCGACGGACTCCAGGGCCTCGCCGACCGGGCGGGCCCCACTGGTGCAGCCGGCCCACATGCGGACGGTCTCGGCGACGGTCAGCTCGGCGGGGAAGCCGCCCTCCTGGAGCATCACGCCGATCCGCGGCCGCACCCGGGCACGTGCCGTGTGCGGGTCGTGGCCGAGGACCCGGACCTGTCCGGCGGCGGGCGCCGCGAGTCCTTCGAGGAGTTCGACGGTGGAGGTCTTTCCGGCGCCGTTCGTGCCGAGGAGCGCGAAGAGCTCGCCGCGGCCCACGGAGAAGCTGACTCCGCGCACCGCCTCGAAGGACCCCCGCTTGCCGTCCCCGTACACGCGGCGCAGATCGGTGACATCGATCACGCGCTCGTTGCTGGTCATGGATCCAGCCTCGCGGCGGCGCGGGCCGGCGGGCAGTGCGTGCTGTCACCGGCCCGTATGACAAATGTCAGAAGCGGGGCCGGGGGCCTCGGAAACGCCCCTCGGGAACGCCGGAAGCCCCGGATCCTTGCGGACCCGGGGCTTCCGGAACTGGAGCGAACGACGAGGTTCGAACTCGCGACCTCAACCTTGGCAAGGTTGCGCTCTACCAACTGAGCTACGTTCGCATTGCCTCCGGACAGCTCTCACTGACCGGTGCGAGCACCAGCCTACCGCACCACAAGTGGTGATCGGTACGCGATGCAGAGCGGGTGACAGGAATTGCACACTGCGCCTTCCCCCTGGAAGGGGGATGTTCTGCTACTGAACTACACCCGCATGTACTCCGTGAGGTGCGGCTTTTTCGGCCTTGCCCCTCGGCGTGCTCCAGACTCTAGCTGACCAGCGGGGGTGCAGCGCAAGTCGGTTCCCGCGAGGGGCTCCTGACGGAGGGACGCGCGCCTCAGTTGGCCTCGGCGAACGCCTCGTAGACGCGCTTGGGGATCCGGCCGCGCGGCGGCACGTCGAGCTGGTGCGAGCGGGCCCAGGCGCGCACCGCGGCCGGGTCCGGGCTCACGGCTGTGTGTTTGTACGTGACCGCGACCTTCGGGGTGCGGCCGGCTCCGGTCTGCTTGCGCCCGGCCTGCAGGTACGGGGCGAGGGCCTTGCGGAGCTTTTTCGCATTGGCTTGATTCAGGTCGATCTCGTACGACTTGCCGTCGAGGCCGAAGACCACCGTTTCCGCCGCTTCTCCGCCGTCGATGTCGTCAAACAGAGTGACCACGACACGCTGCGCCACGAATATCGGTCCCTTCGTCCGGCATCCCGCTTTGACGTGCGGTGATGTCGACTGTCCTGCCCTTGATGTGCCCTTGGTAATTCCTTTTTACCCTGCCTGGCATTGTGCTGGGAAGGCCAATAGAAAACCTCCGCGTGTCTACCGTCCCCGTTTTCCGGGTGCCTCGCTCGGGTTTTCCCGTAATTTTCCGTACGGATCTCGGAGCGTTGCCGTGACGTGACGCGGATCTCGTAGCTTCCTACCGTCTACGCGAGTAGAAGATTTGGGCGGGTACGCTGAACGAACCTGCTCAGCACCACACACCGGGAGTGCCAGTGGCACGCGTCGTAGTCGACGTCATGCTCAAGCCGGAGATCCTCGACCCCCAGGGCCAGGCGGTGCAGCGTGCGCTGCCGCGCCTCGGTTTCGACGGCATCTCCGACGTCCGTCAGGGAAAGCGTTTCGAGCTCGAAGTGGACGGGCCGGTGGATGACGCCGCCCTCGCCCGTATCCACGAGCTGGCGGAAACCTTCCTCGCCAACACCGTGATCGAGAACTTCACCGTGAAGGTCGAAGAGCTCGCGGTGGGGGCCGAAAAGTGACCGCTCGTATTGGCGTCGTCACCTTTCCCGGTTCGCTCGACGACCGGGACACCCAGCGCGCGATCCGTCTGGCCGGTGCCGAGCCGGTGGCCCTGTGGCACAAGGACAAGGATCTGAAGCAGGTCGACGCCGTCGTCCTGCCCGGCGGCTTCTCCTACGGCGACTACCTGCGGGCGGGTGCCATCTCGCGCTTCTCGCCCGTCATGGAGACGCTGATCGACCAGGCGAAGGCGGGCCTGCCCGTCCTGGGCATCTGCAACGGGTTCCAGGTCCTCACCGAGGCCCACCTGCTCCCCGGCGCGATGCTCGGCAACGACCACCTGCACTTCATCTGCCGCGACCAGAAGCTGCGGGTGGAGAACGCGGGCACCGCCTGGACGGCCGACTACGAGACCGGCCAGGAGATCCACATCCCGCTGAAGAACATGGACGGGCGGTACGTCGCCGACTCGTACACGCTCGACAAGCTGGAGGCGGAGGGCCGCGTCGTCTTCCGCTACATGGACTTCAACCCGAACGGTTCGCTGCGCGACATCGCGGGCGTCACGAACGAGGCGGGCAACGTCGTCGGTCTGATGCCGCACCCGGAGCACGCCGTCGAGCCCCTCATCGGGTCCGGCCGCACCGACGGTCTCCCCTTCTTCACCTCGATCCTCAAGAAGCTGGTCGCCGCCTCATGAGCCTCGACACCGTAGAGAACGCAAGCAAGACCCCCGACGTCGAGCTGCCCTGGGCCGAACTCGGCCTCAAGAAGGACGAGTACGAGCGCGTCGTCGAGATCCTCGGCCGCCGCCCGACCGGCGCCGAGCTCGCCATGTACTCGGTCATGTGGTCCGAGCACTGCTCGTACAAGAGCTCCAAGGTGCACCTGCGCCAGTTCGGCGAGAAGGCCCCCCAGTCCGACGCCATGCTCGTCGGCATCGGTGAGAACGCGGGCGTCGTCGACGTCGGCCAGGGCTACGCCGTCACCTTCAAGGTCGAGTCGCACAACCACCCGTCGTACGTCGAGCCCTACCAGGGCGCGGCCACCGGCGTCGGCGGCATCGTGCGCGACATCATCGCCATGGGCGCCCGCCCGGTGGCCGTGGTCGACCCGCTGCGCATGGGCGCCGCGGACCACCCGGACACCAAGCGCGTGCTGCCCGGCGTCGTCGCCGGCATCGGCGGCTACGGCAACTGCCTGGGCCTGCCGAACATCGGCGGCGAGGTCGTCTTCGACGCCTGCTACCAGGGCAACCCGCTGGTCAACGCGGGTGCCATCGGCGTCATGCGGCACGAGGACATCCACCTCGCGAAGGCGTCCGGCGCGGGCAACAAGGTCATCATGTACGGCGCCCGTACGGGCGGCGACGGCATCGGCGGCGCCTCGATCCTGGCCTCCGAGACCTTCGACGACGCCAAGCCGTCGAAGCGTCCCGCTGTGCAGGTCGGCGACCCCTTCCAGGAGAAGCTCCTCATCGAGTGCACCCTGGAGGCCTTCAAGGAGAAGCTCGTCGTCGGCATCCAGGACCTGGGCGCCGCCGGCATCTCCTGCGCCACCAGCGAGCTGGCGTCCAACGGCTCGGGCGGCATGCGCGTCGAGCTCGACGACGTGCCGCTGCGCGACTCCACGCTCTCGCCCGAGGAGATCCTCATGAGCGAGTCGCAGGAGCGCATGTGCGCGGTCGTGGAGCCCGAGAAGGTCGAGCGCTTCCTCGAGATCTGCGACAAGTGGGACGTCATCGCGACCGTCATCGGTGAGGTCACCGACGGCGACCGCCTGGAGATCTTCTGGCACGGCGAGAAGATCGTCGACGTCGACCCGCGCACCGTCGCCCACGAGGGCCCGACCTACGAGCGCCCCTACGCCCGCCCCGAGTGGCAGGACGCGCTCCAGGCCGACGACGCGAACAAGCTGGCCCGCCCGTCCTCCGCGGACGAGCTGAAGCAGCAGGTCCTCGCGGTCGTCGCCTCGCCGAACCAGGCGTCGAAGAAGTGGATCACCTCGCAGTACGACCACTTCGTGCAGGGCAACACGGTGCTTGCGCAGCCCGAGGACTCGGGCATGATCCGCATCGACGAGGAGACCGGCCTCGGTGTCGCCATCGCGACGGACGGCAACGGCCGCTTCGCGAAGCTCGACCCGTACACCGGCGCGCAGCTCGCCCTCGCGGAGGCGTACCGCAACGTGGCGACGACCGGTGCCAAGCCGCTCGCCGTCTCCGACTGCCTGAACTTCGGCTCGCCCGAGGACCCGGCCGTCATGTGGCAGTTCGCCGAGGCCGTCCGCGGTCTGGCCGACGGCTGCCTCCAGCTCGGCACTCCGGTGACCGGCGGCAACGTCTCGCTGTACAACCAGACGGGCGAGGCCGCGATCCACCCGACCCCGGTCGTGGCGGTCCTCGGCGTGATCGACGATGTCGCCCGGCGCACCCCGGTCGCCTTCCAGGAAGAGGGCCAGCTCCTCTACCTGCTCGGTGACACGCACGAGGAGTTCGGCGGCTCGGCCTGGTCGCAGGTCGTCCACGACCACCTGGGCGGCATGCCGCCGAAGGTGGACCTGGAGCGCGAGCGCCTGCTCGGCGAGATCCTGATCTCGGCTTCCCGCGACGGCATGATCGACGCGGCGCACGACCTGTCCGACGGCGGTCTGATCCAGGCCGTGGTCGAGTCGGCGCTGCTCGGCGGCAAGGGCGCGCGCCTGGTCGTCCCGGACGGCCTGGACGCGTTCACCTTCCTGTTCTCCGAGTCGGCGGGCCGCGCTGTCGTGGCGGTGCCGCGCAGCGAGGAGCTCCGCTTCAACGACATGTGCGGTGCGCGGGGTCTGCCTGTCACCCGTATCGGTGTCGTCGACGGTGACGCGGTCGACATCCAGGGCGAGTTCGCGCTCTCCCTGGAGGAGCTGCGTGCGGCGCACGAGAACACGATCCCGGAGCTGCTGGCGTAAGCGAGCCTTCCGGTACGTCACGAAGTCCCCTTCCGCTCCGGCGGACGGGGACTTCGCGTGTTCTACGGCCGGGCCGCCCCGACGGTGACCTGGGCCGGCGCCCCGTCCCGCTTCGGCAGGCGCGTGGCCAGCAGGGTGCCGAGCAGCATCAGGGCGGCGCCGCACCAGAAGACGATGCCGGTGGCGTGGACGAAGTCCTGGACGGCCGCCGCGTGCGCGGAACCGTGCAGGGACGGGATCGTGTTGACGTCGGTGGCCAGGAGCCGGAAGAGGATCGTGCCGAACAGGGCGGCGCCCAGCGCGTTGCCGAGCGTCTGGAAGAAGCGGATGCCGGTCGTGGCGACGCCGAGGAGCGGGCGGGGCGCGGCGTCCTGCACGAGGAAGACGAGCTGCCCGATGAGCTGGCCGAAGGCGATCCCGGCGAGGAACAGTTCGGCCCGGATCAGCCACAGGGACGTATCGGGGGACAGGGTCGTGGCGAGGAGCGCGAAGACGGCGGCCATGGTGAGGGTGCCGGAGAGCGTGGCGGTCCGGGCCGGCCAGTCGAGGCGGCCGGCGACGAGGCCGGCGCCGGTCATGCCGACGGCCATCGGCAGCAGGTAGAGACCGGCGTCGGAGCTGGACAGGCCGCGGGCCACCTGGAGATAGACCAGCACGTAGTAGATGGCGCACATCATCGCGGCGCCGGTGATGCCCTGGACGACGAAGCCCCAGCGCAGTTCGGGGATCCGGAACAGGGACAGGGGGAGCAGCGGGTCGGCGGCGGTGGCCTGGCGCCGTACGAACAGGGCGAGGCCCAGCACGGCGGCGCACAGCAGGCCGATGATCTGCGGGGAGCCCCACGGGTACGTGCGGCCGCCCCACTCCATGGCGAGCAGCAGCGCGGTGGAGAAGCCGGCGGCGAGGGCGGCTCCGGCCCAGTCGAGCGGGCGGCGCACGGGGTGGTCGGGGAGTTTCAGGACGAGCGCGCCGGCGACGAGGACGGCGATGCCGAGCGGCAGGTTCACGTAGAAGATCCAGCGCCAGTTCGCGTGGTCGGTGAGGAAGCCGCCGAGCCAGGGGCCGAGGGCCATGCCGCCGCCCGCGACGATGCCGCCGATCCCGCCGCCCTTGCCCGCGCCTTCCTCCCCGGGGTCCTTGAGGTGCGCCATCACGACCATCGTCACGCTCATCAGTCCGCCGCCGCCGAGGCCCTGGAGGGCGCGGGCGGCGATCAGCTGGGTCATGGACTGGGCGAGACCGCACAGCGCCGAGCCCAGCAGGAAGGTGGCGACGGCGCCGAGGAAGACGCGCTTGGCGCCGAGGGTGTCGCAGAGCTTGCCGTACAGCGGGAGCATCGCGGCGGCCGCGAGGGCGAACGCGCTGACCAGCCAGGGGAAGCGGTCGATGCCGTGGGCGGGGTCGAGGTCGCGGACGATCGGCACGGCGGCCGCGGACACGATCTGCAGGTCGAGGACGGCCAGGACGATCGTGAAGAGGCAGACGAACATGCCGATCGCGCGGGCCGCCGGGGTCATCGCTCCGGGCGTCTTCGGTGCGGGCGTCTCAGTCATGGGCTCACCGTGCCCGAGAAAATGTATCGGGTCAATCTTTTTGCTCAGATCAAATTTCGGCGGGGATTAAAATTTTGCCCGGCTCAAACTTCGACCACGGCTTGGTACGGTTCCGGCATGGCTGAAGACGGCGGACCCGGACTGCGCGAGCGCAAGAAGAAGCAGACGGCGATCAAGGTGTGGCGCACCGCGGTCGACCTGTTCCTGGAGCACGGCTACGAGCAGGTGTCCGTCGCCCAGATCGCCGAGGCCGCCGAGGTCTCGAAGATGACGGTCTTCAACTACTTCAAGACCAAGGAAGACCTACTCATGGGCCCCATGGAGGAGCACGTCGAAGACCTGGCCGAGGCCATCAAGGCGCGCCCGGACGGCAGTTCGGCCGTCGACGCCACCCGCGCGATGGTCCTCCGCAAGATCGCCGACCGGGACCCGTCGATCGGCCTCAGCGAGCAGGGCAACGAGCTGGCGCTGATCCAGCTCGTCCAGCGCACCCCGGTGCTGGCCCGCCGCGCCATGCTCTGGTCGGTGCGCGGCGAGCGGGCCGCCGCGCTCGCGCTCACCGAGGAGACCGGCGACGCGCTGCTCTCCTCCGTCGCCGCGGCCCAGCTGTCCGGCGTGGTCAGCGCCCTGATGAGCGAGCACCACCGCAGGATCCTGGCGGGCGAGTCCCCGGCCGCGGTCGCGGCGGACGCCGGGGAGCGCGCCGAGCGGGCGTTCGCCCTGGTCGAAAAGGGACTGAGCGGATTCGCGGTGCGGGCGTAGGGTCACCGTCATGCCCGCGCCCAGGACCTCCAGAAAACGTCAGCGCTCCTACGACGCCGAGAAGTTGCGGACCGCCGTACTGGCCCAGTTCGCCGCCCTGCGCACGGCCGTCGAGGCCCTCACCCCGGAGCAGCTCGCGGCGCCCACCCGGCTCGGCGACTGGACCGTGCGCGAGCTCGCCGCGCACCTCACCATGGCCGTCGGGATGCTGCCCCGCGCCCTCGCCGAACCCGCCCCGGCCCGGGCCGAACTGACGCTGATGGACTATCCGGCGCTCACCGCGCCCGCCGCCCCCGCCATCGACACGCGCGTCCACGAACTGGCCGCCGCTCCGCTGGGCGAGCTGTACGCGCAGGTCGCCGAGGGGCTCGACACGTACCTGCCGGCCGGGGTCGACGGCGAACGGCCGCTGGCCCACCGGGTCGGGACCATGACCCTGACCACCGCCCTCGTCACCCGCGCGGTCGAACTCGCCGTCCACACCGACGACCTGAACGACGCCCTGCCCGGACTCGGCCTGCCCGTCGAGCGGCAGCTGCTCGCCGCCGCGACCCGCTTCCTCGCCGACGCGCTCGCCGTGAAGGCGCCCGGCGCGTCCACCGAGGTGCGGATCCCGCCGTTCGCCGTCGTCCAGTGCGTCGAGGGCCCCCGGCACACCCGCGGCACCCCGCCCAACGTCGTGGAGACCGACCCGCTCACCTGGATCCGCCTCGCGACGGGCCGTTCGAGCTGGCGGACCGCCCTCGACGACGCGGCGGTCAGCGCGAGCGGCGAACGGGCCGATCTGGAGGCCCTGCTTCCGATCATGGCGTGACGCCGAGGTCTTGGAGTGATGCCTCGGGTCATGGCGTGACGTCTCGGGCCGGGCGGAACCGATCCGGGGGTCTGCCCCGTCCCATCGCCATGCCGATACGAACCACCCCCCGCGCCCTGCTCACCACGACGCTCAGCACCACGCTCGCGGTGACCGCCCTCGCCGCGCTCACCGCCTGCGGCACCGAGAAGGCCCCCGGCGCCGGCCGCCCCGGTCCCGGGACCGTGACGACCGACACCCCGCTGGTCGGCACGGAGTGGCAGGTCACGGGCCTGCGCTCGGCCGGCACCGACACCGCGCTGCCGAAGGCCGCCCGGGACCGGGCCCGGGTCGTCCTGCACAAGGACGGCCGGGTCGACGCCCGCCTCGGCTGCAACACCGGCAGCACCAAGGCCACGGTCGAGGGCGACCGCATCACCTTCGGCCGGCTGATCACGACCAGGATGGGCTGCTTCGGCCCCGCCGCCGATCTGGAGAAGGCGATGACATCGGCCCTCGACAGCGAGGCCCGCTACGCGATCAAGGGCGACCGGCTCACCCTGACCACGAAGGACGGCAAGGGCGTCACCCTGACCGCCAAGACCTCGTAGCCGCTGACCGCCAAGACCTCGTAGCCGCCCGGAGCACTCAGGCCGGATACGGCAGCAGTTCCTTGTCGACGCGCTCCCAGACCGCCTTCAGCCCGGCCAGCCGCTCCGGCTCGTCCGCCGCCCGGTCGGCCTGTTCGCGGCGGTCCGCCGACAGGTCGAAGAGCCGGTCCCGGCCGTCCTTGCCCCGGTAGTACTTCCAGTCGCCGCGCCGCACGGCCCGCTCCCCGCGCACCCGCCAGAACAGATCGCGCTCCGCGAGCTCCTCGCCGCGCAGCAGGTACCCGGCGAGGCTCGTGCCGTCGAGCGGGTGTGCCGGGTCGGGCCGGGCGCCGCCGATCTCCAGGAGCGTCGCCGTCCAGTCCGGTGTGAACACCGGTTCGTGGCTGACCTGTCCGGCGTCGAACCGGGCCGGCCACCGCACGATCGTCGGGACCCGGATGCCGCCCTCCTGGAGCGAGGCCTTGTTGCCGGACAGCGGCCAGTTGTACGAGAAGCGCTCGCCGCCGTTGTCGGACGCGAAGAAGACCAGTGTGTCCCGCTCCTGGCCGGACTCCTTCAGCGCGGCGAGCACCTGCCCGACCGACCGGTCCAGGTCCTCGACCATCTCGGTGTACTTCTCCACCGAACCGCCGTCGTCGTGGAACAGAGCCCGCCGGTCCCCGGCCTCGATCCGCCGCACGACCTCGGCGCTCGCCTCCTCGTCCCCGTCGGCGATCCAGGGCCAGTGCGGGGTCGTGAAGTTCAGGTTGAGCAGCCACGGGGTGTCCCCGTGGTCGCGGCGCACGTACTCGCTCGCCCGCTCGGTGAGGATCCGGGTGTAGTACCGCAGGTCCTTGTACTCGGCGTCGCCCTCGTACAGGTCGTACTCCCCGCCGAGCCCCAGCTTGGAGTAGTACTCCAGGGCCCCGCCGAAGTTCCCGAAGAACTCGTCCCAGCCCGAGCGGGTGGGCGAGTAGTCGGGCAGGTAGCCGCAGTGCCACTTGCCGATGAGCGCGGTCGAGTAGCCCGCGCCCCGCAGCAGCGAGGCGAGCGTCGGATGGTTCGGGTCGAGCCCGGCGGACCGGTCGGCGATCGGCTCGGCGAGCCCGCCCTCGGTCCGGCCCGGATAGCGGCCCGTGTAGAGGCTGAACCGGGTCGGCGAGCAGGTCGCGGACCCGCTGTAAGCGTCGGTGAACCGCACGCCCTGCCGGGCCAGCCGGTCCAGGTGCGGGGTCCTGATGTGCGGCGCCCCGTACGAGGACAGATCGGCCCAGCCGAGGTCGTCGCCGAGGATGAACAGAATGTTGGGCCGGCGGGAGCGCCGCCCGGCGGCGGCGCGGAACGGCCGCTCCCGAGGGGCGTCGGTCACGGCAGGGGCGGTGGCGGCGGCGGGTGTGGCGGCCGTGCCGAGCGCGGCGACGGTCGCCGAGGCGCCGATCACCCCGCCGAACGCGCGCCGGGACAGCTTCGAGGCATGCGAGGACATGAAGGCTCCAGGAAGGAGGGCGAAGGGGGAGAACGGGTCAGGGCCCGCTCCTCCGGCGCAAAGGAGCGACTCGCTGGAACCCGGGAACGCGGGATCTGAACGGCGGAGAACGCGCTCAGAAGGCGCGGCGACAGATGGCGCTCGCGACACGGACCAGGTCGACGTGGCGGCGCCCCACAAGGGTGACCGTACGGTCACGGAGTGGCTGCATGACCCAGGACGATGCCGATCATGACGTACACCTGTCAACGCCGTTCCGCCCTGTGGACAACGGCGCCGGGGCGGCGGCAACGCGAGTTCCGTCACACCCTCCCCGGGCCCGTCGTGAGCCGGACGAAGGCCACGTTTGCGCAGGTCAAAGGCGTAAGAGGGGTCGGGGTGGCCCCGCCCGGGAGACCCCGGCACCGGGGGCGGCCCGCGTTCGTCAACGCGGGTAGCGCTTGTCCCCAATTCGGACCAGTGGTCGATCCCGTCTACACTCGGTGGCGTGCCACGTGGTGACGGTCGACTCAATCACGATCTGCTCCCCGGCGAGAAAGGCCCCCAGGACGCTTGTGGCGTCTTCGGTGTCTGGGCTCCGGGCGAAGAGGTCGCAAAGCTCACGTACTTCGGGCTCTACGCCCTCCAGCATCGGGGTCAGGAATCCGCGGGAATCGCGGTCAGCAACGGCTCCCAGATCCTCGTCTTCAAGGACATGGGCCTCGTGTCCCAGGTCTTCGACGAGACTTCCCTAGGTTCGCTCCAAGGTCATATCGCGGTCGGTCACGCCCGCTACTCGACCACCGGGGCCTCCGTGTGGGAGAACGCCCAGCCGACGTTCCGCGCCACCGCGCACGGTTCGATCGCGCTCGGCCACAACGGCAACCTGGTCAACACGGCGCAGCTCGCCGAGATGGTCGCCGCCCTCCCCAAGGAGAACGGCCGCGCCACCCAGGTGGCGGCCACCAACGACACCGACCTGGTGACCGCGCTGCTCGCGGGCCAGGTCGACGACGACGGCAAGCCCCTGACCATCGAAGAGGCCGCGCACAAGGTGCTGCCCCAGGTCCAGGGCGCTTTCTCCCTCGTCTTCATGGACGAACACACCCTCTACGCCGGCCGTGACCCGCAGGGCATCCGCCCGCTGGTCCTCGGCCGTCTCGAGCGCGGCTGGGTGGTCGCGTCCGAGTCCGCCGCCCTCGACATCTGCGGCGCCAGCTTCGTCCGCGAGATCGAGCCGGGCGAGTTCGTCGCCATCGACGAGAACGGCCTGCGCACCTCCCGCTTCGCAGAAGCGAAGCCCAAGGGCTGCGTCTTCGAGTACGTGTACCTGGCCCGTCCCGACACGGACATCGCGGGCCGGAACGTGTACCTCTCCCGCGTGGAGATGGGCCGCCGCCTCGCCAAGGAAGCACCGGTCGAGGCCGACCTCGTCATAGCGACGCCGGAGTCGGGCACCCCCGCCGCGGTCGGCTACGCGGAGGCCAGCGGAATCCCGTTCGGCAACGGCCTGGTGAAGAACGCCTACGTCGGGCGCACGTTCATCCAGCCCTCGCAGACGATCCGCCAGCTCGGCATCCGGCTGAAGCTGAACCCGCTCAAGGAAGTCATCAAGGGCAAGCGACTGGTCGTCGTCGACGACTCGATCGTGCGCGGCAACACCCAGCGCGCCCTGGTCCGCATGCTCCGCGAGGCCGGCGCCGCCGAGGTCCACATCCGGATCTCGTCGCCGCCCGTGAAGTGGCCCTGCTTCTTCGGCATCGACTTCGCGACCCGCGCCGAGCTCATCGCCAACGGCATGTCGGTCGAGGAGATCGGCACCTCCCTGGGCGCCGACTCGCTCTCCTACATCTCCATCGACGGCATGATCGAGGCGACCACCATCGCCAAGCCGAACCTCTGCCGCGCCTGCTTCGACGGCGAGTACCCGATGGAACTGCCGGACCCCGAGCTCCTCGGCAAGCAGCTCCTGGAGACGGAACTGGCCGCAGGTCCTGCCGCCACCGCCGCGGCCGACGCGATCCGTCGGCCGTAGGCGCCCTAGTTCTCGTATCCACCAACCCGAAAGATCCCAGGCAATGTCTGAGACTGGTGCCAGCTACGCGTCCGCGGGCGTCGACATCGAGGCGGGCGATCGCGCCGTCGAGCTGATGAAGGAGTGGGTGAAGAAGACGCAGCGCCCCGAGGTCCTCGGCGGCCTCGGCGGTTTCGCCGGCCTCTTCGACGCCTCCGCCCTCAAGAAGTACGAGCGCCCGCTGCTCGCCTCCGCGACCGACGGCGTCGGCACGAAGGTGGACGTGGCCCGCCGCCTCGGCGTCTACGACACGATCGGCCACGACCTGGTCGCGATGGTCATGGACGACATCGTGGTGTGCGGCGCCGAGCCGCTCTTCATGACCGACTACATCTGTGTCGGCAAGGTCCACCCCGAGCGCGTCGCCGCCATCGTGAAGGGCATCGCCGAGGGCTGCGTCCTCGCCGGCTGCGCCCTGGTCGGCGGCGAGACGGCGGAGCACCCGGGCCTGCTCGGCGCGGACGACTTCGACGTCGCGGGCGCCGGCACGGGTGTCGTCGAGTACGACAACCTGCTGGGCCCGGATCGCATCCGCAAGGGTGACGCGGTGATCGCCATGGCGTCCTCCGGTCTTCACTCGAACGGGTACTCGCTGGTCCGCCACGTCCTTCTGGACCGCGCGGGCATGGCGCTGGAGCAGCAGGTCGACGAGCTGGGCCGCACGCTCGGCGAGGAGCTCCTGGAGCCGACCAAGATCTACTCCCTGGACTGCCTGGCGCTCACCAGCACCACCCAGGTCCACGCCTACAGCCACATCACGGGCGGCGGCCTCGCGGCCAACCTGGCCCGGGTGATCCCGGACGGCCTGCACGCCACGGTCGACCGCTCCACCTGGACCCCGGGCGCGATCTTCGACCTGGTCGGCAAGGCCGGCTCCGTCGAGCGCCTGGAGCTGGAGAAGACGCTGAACATGGGCGTCGGCATGATGGCGATCGTCCCGCAGGAGTCCGTCGACGTCGCCCTCGCGACCCTCGCCGACCGCGGCGTGGACTCGTGGGTGGCCGGCGAGATCACCGACCGCGGCGACCACACCACGGGCGCCGAGCTCACGGGTGACTACGCGCGGTAGGACACGGTGCGGCGCCCCGGGCCCTCAGGGTCCCGGGGCAGCACAAAACCCGGTCCGGCGTGGTGACCACCCCGGACCGGGTGAGTGCAGCAGTATTCGGAGAACGAAAAACTGCTGGACGTACTACGTGCTACGAGGTCAAGCGCCGCGGCGCTGCGACGACGGACCGGACTCGTCGTCCTCGTCCTCATCGTCGTCGTACATATCCGCGTAGCGGGCGTACGGGTCCTCGTCGTCCTCCTCGTCCTCGAACGGCTCGCCGTTAGGCGGCTGATTCGAGACCGGATTCGACGTCGATGCGCCCAGCTCGTTGGCCAGACGCGACAGGTCAGTCCCGCCGCTGCTGTACTTCAGCTGGCGGGCGACCTTCGTCTGCTTGGCCTTTGCCCGGCCGCGCCCCATGGCTCGACCCCCTCGGTGACGGGGCTCGACGGCCCCAGAGTCTTGACACGCGTTCATGATCTGGAACGGGCTCTCCGCAGAGAGACCGGTCCGTAGGGCTTCCACGGTACCTGAGCCCACGCCCATACGGTACGTCGCCCGCAGGACGCGCGTGTGCGCAGGACCAGCCAGGAGCCCCGTCCTCGCTGGTCAGCCGCGATTTTAACCTCTTCTCGGCGGGCGACCCGCCGAGAAGAGTGACGCTCGTTACGCAGCGCCCGCGATCATGCGCGGCCGCGCGCCTCCGCCATGCGCTGCTCGGCGATCCGGTCGGCCGCGGCGGCCGGCGGAATCCCGTCGGACTTTGCGCGAGCGAAGATCGAGAGCGTGGTGTCGAAGATCTTCGACGCCTTCGCCTTGCACCGGTCGAAGTCGAAGCCGTGGAGCTCGTCGGCGACCTGGATGACCCCGCCCGCGTTCACCACGTAGTCCGGGGCGTAGAGGATCCCGCGGTCCGCGAGGTCCTTCTCGACGCCCGGGTGGGCGAGCTGGTTGTTCGCCGCGCCGCAGACGACCTTGGCGGTGAGGACCGGCACGGAGTCGTCGTTGAGGGCCCCGCCCAGCGCGCACGGGGCGTAGATGTCCAGGCCCTCGACACGGATCAGCTCGTCCGTGTCGGCGGCGACCCGGACCTCGGGGTGCAGGTCGGTGATCCGGCGCACCGACTCCTCGCGCACGTCGGTGATCACGACCTCGGCGCCGTCGGAGAGCAGGTGCTCGACCAGGTGGTGCCCGACCTTGCCGACGCCGGCGACGCCGACCGTGCGGCCGCGCAGCGTCGGGTCGCCCCACAGGTGCTGGGCGCTGGCCCGCATGCCCTGGAAGACGCCGAAGGCGGTGAGCACGGAGGAGTCGCCCGCGCCGCCGTTCTCGGGGGAGCGGCCGGTGGTCCAGCGGCACTCGCGCGCCACCACGTCCATGTCGGCCACATAGGTGCCCACGTCGCACGCCGTCACGTAGCGCCCGCCGAGCGAGGCCACGAAGCGCCCGTAGGCGAGCAGCAGTTCCTCGGTCTTGATGCGGTCCGGGTCGCCGATGATGACGGCCTTGCCGCCACCGTGGTCCAGGCCGGCCAGGGCGTTCTTGTACGACATGCCGCGCGCGAGGTTCAGCGCGTCGGCGACGGCCTCGGCCTCGGTCGCGTAGGGGTAGAAGCGGGTGCCGCCGAGGGCGGGGCCCAGGGCGGTGCTGTGGAGGGCGATCACGGCCTTGAGGCCGCTCGCCCGGTCCTGGCAGAGCACGACCTGCTCGTGCCCGCCCTGGTCCGAGTGGAACAGGGTCTGCAGCACGTCGGCAGCGGCGCCGGTCACATCGGTCACTGTGGTGACTCCCAAGTAAGTTGCGGCGGTTGAGCGGAGCCCCGTACGGGTGGCGGGTCTCCGTGGGCAGAAGACTAGAACGCGCCGGGGGCCGCCACCCGCGCAGTGCCCAGGATCACTCTCTCGCGTCAGGGCACTCCGTACGCCGGGGCGCGTGCGCCGGGGCCTGCCGTGGCACGATTTGCAGTGTTTTCCGGGTCGTGGTCGGGGGAGGGAGCAGCCGTGCCGAAGAAGGTGTCCTCGCCGACCGTCCCGTACGCCGCCTATCTGCGGGTCTACGAACCGCTGGCCGCGTTCCCGCAGCCCGAGCGCGGGCACTGGGAGCGCTACGCCCGGCGCGAGCACCTGCCCTCCTACCAGGACGAACTGCGCCGCTCGCTCGCCGATCTGCTGCCGACGCCGCCCGTGCCCGTGCCGGTCCACGAGAGCGACGACGCGTTCGTGCTGGAGGCGGACGGCGTGGTGTGCGTCTGTCCCTGGCGCACCCGGCTGCGCGGCTGGCAGGCGCTCGGGGAGCTGCCGGGCGTGCTGCCGCTGCCGGTCCTGGACGCGGTGCTTCCGCCGGTGGTGCGGCGGCAGACGGCCGACGACTACGAGCGCTGGCTGGAGCGGAACCCGGACGCGCGCCCCTGGATCCGCACCTCGACCTGGCACGTGCCGCTGAACTGGTTCGTGCTCGTCGCCGACGAGGAGCGGGCCTACGAGCCGAAGAGCGCCGGCGGCGAGGCGTCCCTGCGGTACCGGACGCCGATGGTGCAGGCGCGGCGGCGGGTGGCGCGGGCGCTGAAGGCGCTGAAGGACGCGATCGACGAGGGGCCGCTCATCGACGGCCTGGTGGACGTGGGGCGCTGGCTCGAGGAGTTCCACCCGCGCTCGTACGTGGAGCTCGACTACGGCGGGCTCGTGCACACCCTGCCCGCGGAGCAGTTGGACGAGGACCACTCGGCGGCCGATGTCGCGGAGGGGATCGCCGCGCTGCGGGCCGGGGACGAGGCCGGCGCGACCGAGGCGTACGCGCGGCTCGTGGCACGCTGGCGTGCGGTGAAGGAACGGCAGAACGCCAACTGAGCGGACGGATGCGGGCCTTCAGGACCTACGTCCTGATCCGGGCGTTTGCATCAAGCGTGATGCAAGCGTGACGGACTGCACTTACTTCTCCCTTGCGCCCATCACCCCTCCTCGTGCCAAAATAGGACAAGGAGTCCGGGGAGGACTCTGTCCGCCCGGCTAGGCACCACTTCGGGTGGATCACTCAGCATTGCACTGTCTTTGGGGGGTCTGGTGACTCCTGACGCCCCTGTGACTGATCGTCACAGGGGCGTGACTGTCCGCTATGGCATGGTCCATCGGCTTCCGTCGCTGATGAACACCTGGGAGGGCAATTCCATCGGTTTGGCCGACGCGGCTGGACGGATGGTGTAGTTGTAGTGCCGAGGACAAGCCGTTCGTCCTATAACCGACTCGACCCGTGTCCGCCATATCGGGCAACGCGGGTCAAGGTGCAGAATTTAAAGGAAAGAACCGAGAAGGTTCGGTTCTCCCGAGGAGGCCGCTCATGACCGCTCGCACCCCTGATGCCGAGCCGCTGCTGACCCCCGCTGAGGTCGCCACGATGTTCCGCGTCGACCCGAAGACGGTCACGCGCTGGGCGAAGGCTGGCAAGCTCACGTCGATCCGCACGCTCGGCGGGCACCGCCGTTACCGCGAGGCCGAGGTCCGCGCCCTGCTGGCGGGTATTCCGCAGCAGCGCAGCGAGGCCTGAGGACCCCGCAGAACGCGGTACATATCGGGCGTTTCGGGTCCCCCAACCCGTACTGCGCCCACCCCATAGCTCCACACGACGCGGGACCTGCCCCAACAGGCCCCCTTCTTATGAAGCGCCACGAAGCGTCATCTCCACTGCTTCACACGGTGCGTCGTCGAGGGGGGCGGGCGGCGGCCCCCGCGCCGCCGGCGATATATTGGGAGAACACCGGGGCCCCGCCGGCGGCGAGCGGGCGCGGCCGG
>NZ_JBHYTK010000016.1:27526-28474 GCF_042749255.1 Streptomyces sp. NPDC059524
AACCCGCCCCCATTATTTTTACGCGCCACCATGGTTCACAACCACTGTTACACCGGGTGCGTGGTCGATGGCGGGGCACCCCGCCGGGTCCCGCGCGATTTTTTTGTGCCCTCAACCGGGCGCCGGCCGGGGAGCCGTGAGGCTCCGGCGGGGGTTCCGGTGCGGTCTTGGTGGGTCTTGGGGGAGTCTCGGCGGGGCCTCTGGCCAGAGCCTGACGGAGGGCTGACGGAGGGCCGGTGGACGCCCGTAGAGGTGGTGCAATTGCACATATTAAATTGAGGAGTTGTAGGGCGGGTGTAAGAAACGGTGTTTCCAAAACAAGTTCGGTGACACCCGTCACATGCCCTGAATCTTGTTGCCGCAGATGCCCGTGCGCTAGAGGGGCCGGCGGGGGTGCGACAGTCTCCGACTCTCCCCAGGCTGCCATCTGACGGGCGGCCTGTGGGTCGGCTTTCGTCACCCCTTCGGGGGACTTTCGTCCTCACCCCCCTCAGAGGCGCTCTCACGGGCCGTCAGGACCTGTGTGAGGTCCTCGGGGGCGAGCTCCCCGCCCGGCTCCATGGCGAGCCGCAGGAGGCGATGGCAGATCGGGCAGTGCCGGGTGATGTGCCGGTAGCCCGAGGCCGCGGCGAGGTGCGCGCGCAGCAGGGCCCGGGTCTCGTGCCGTACGGGTGCCGCCATGCCGCCGCCTCCCCTCGCCCGGGTCGTGGTTCTGGCGTACCCAGGCGCGGCGCGCCCGTCAAGACGCCCGGAACGCCTTGAGCCCCGCCCGTACGCCCGACAAGAAGGCCCCGCGCTCGAAGGTGCGGGCTGGTTGAGCGCAGGGGGGCGCACCGGACGACACGGGCCGGCTCAACGCACGAAGAAGGGGCGGCCCCCGCGCGGGGGGGCGGGGGAGAATCGGCGGCGCACCGCGGAGTATAACCCGCCGCCCCCCCCGACAGCGGG
>NZ_JBHYTK010000016.1:28484-53741 GCF_042749255.1 Streptomyces sp. NPDC059524
CACCTTGCGGTGCGGGCCTTCTTCTACTGCGGTCCTGACGGGATTTGAACCCGCGGCCTCCACCTTGACAGGGTGGCGAGCACTCCAAACTGCTCCACAGGACCAGGTTTCGCGGCGCTTTTTCTTCTGCGTTGCGCTGCGAGTAGGACAGTACAGCAGTGCAGGCCCACGCGTCGAACTCACCCCACGTGGCCACCCGGTTACGGCACGGCGGCGTCGATCGCCTTCACGATCCGCTTGTCCGAGACGGGGTGCGCGGTGCCCAGGGCGTGTGCGAAATAGCTGACCCGGAGCTCCTCGATCATCCAGCGGATGTCCAGGACCTCCTGCGGCACCGGCCGCCCCTGCGGCATCTGTTCGAGCAGCCAGGCGTACTCGTCCTGCATCTCGTGGACCTTCTCCATACGGGTGGTGTCCCGCTGGACGTTGGTCGGCATCTGCTGGAGCCGCCGGTCGGCCGCGACCAGGTACCGCATGAGGTCCGGCAGCCGGCGCGTCCCCGTGGCCGTCACGAAGCCCGGCTTCACCAGCCAGTTCAACTGGGTGCGCACGTCCTGGAGGTTGGCGAGCAGAACCGGGCTGTTCGTCGACTTCAGGCGCCGCTCGCAGGCCTGCCAGGCGGCCAGCACCTGCTGCACCTGGTCCACCGTGCGCACCGTCGCGTCGACGATCTCGGCCCGCACCTTCTCGTACAGCTTGCGGTACGACTCCTCGTCCCAGACGGGCCCGCCGAACTCCCCGATCAGCCGGTCCGCGGCCGCCATCGCGCAGTCCTCGAACAGCGCCTGGATCGAGCCGTGCGGGTTCGCGGAGAGGGAGAGCTTCGCCGCGTTGCTCAGCTTGTCGGAGGCGAACTTGCCCGGGTTCACCGGGATGTTGCGCAGGATGAGCCGGCGCGTGCCCTTCCACATGGCCTGCGCCTGCTCGGCCTCCGTGTCGAAGAGCCGTACGGAGACGGTGTCGCCGTCGTCGACGAGCGCCGGGTACGCCTTGACCGGCTGGCCGGCGCGGCGGGTCTCGAAGACCTTCGACAGCGTGCCGATCGTCCAGTCCGTCAGGCCGGTGCGCTCGACGGACTCCCCGCCGGAGCGCTCGGCCGTCGCCGCGGCCGCCTTGGAGATCGCCTGCCGGGCCTTCGGCTTCAGCCGGAGCTTCAGCGCCTCCAGGTCCTTGTCCTCGGCGAGCTTGCGGCGCCGCTCGTCGACGATCCGGAAGGTGATCTTCAGGTGGTCGGGGACGCGGGCGAGGTCGAAGTCGTCGGCCTTCACCGGGACCCCGACCATGCGCTGGAGCTCGCGCGCGAGCGTCGCCGGCAGCGGCTCCTGCAGGGGCACGGCCCGCTCCAGGAACGCCTTCGCGTAGTTCGGCGCCGGCACGTAGTTGCGCCGGATCGGCTTGGGCAGCGAGCGGATCAGCTCGACCACGACGTCCTCGCGCAGACCCGGGATCTGCCAGTCGAAGCCCTCGTCCGTCACCTGGTTGAGCACCTGGAGCGGGATGTGGACGGTGACGCCGTCCGCGTCCGCGCCCGGCTCGAACTGGTACGTCACCCGGAACTTCAGCGGGCCCTGCCGCCACGAGTCCGGGTAGTCGGCCTTGGTGACCGCCTCCGCGGACTCGCGGATCAGCATCGAGCGCTCGAAGTCGAGCAGCTCGGGCTCGTCCTTCTTCTTGTGCTTCCACCAGGAGTCGAAGTGCGCGCCCGAGACGATGTGCTCCGGCACCCGCTGGTCGTAGAAGTCGAAGAGCGTCTCGTCGTCCACCACGATGTCGCGGCGGCGCGCCCGGTGCTCCAGCTCCTCGACCTCGGTCAGCAGCTTGCGGTTGTCCGCGAAGAACTTGTGGTGGGTGCGCCAGTCGCCCTCCACCAGCGCGTTCCTGATGAACAGCTCGCGCGAGACCTCCGGGTCGATGCGCCCGTAGTTCACCTTGCGCTGGGCCACGAGCGGGACGCCGTACAGCGTCACCTTCTCGTACGCCATCACGGCCGCCTGGTCCTTCTCCCAGTGCGGCTCGCTGTACGTGCGCTTGAGGAGGTGCTCGGCGAGCGGCTCGACCCACTCGGGCTCGATCTTCGCGTTGACCCGCGCCCAGAGCCGGCTGGTCTCCACGAGCTCCGCGGACATGACGAACCGCGGCGGCTTCTTGAACAGCGCCGAGCCGGGGAAGATCGCGAACTTCGCGTTCCGCGCGCCGACGTACTCGTTGCGACCGCGGTCGCGGCCCGCCTGCTTGGGGTCCTTGGCCTGCGACTCCTTCGACTCCTTCACGTCCTTCATGCCGATGTGCGAGAGCAGACCGGACAGGAGGGAGACGTGGATGGAGTCGCCGGGGGCGTCCTCGTCGTTGAGATGGATGCCCATCTGCTTGGCGACCGTGCGCAGCTGCGTGTAGATGTCCTGCCATTCGCGGATGCGCAGGAAGTTCAGGAACTCGCGCTTGCACATCCGGCGGAACGCGGAGGAGCCGAGCTCCTTCTGCTGCTCGCGCACGTACCGCCACAGGTTCAGGAACGCCAGGAAGTCGCTGGTCTCGTCCTTGAAGCGGGCGTGCTGCTGGTCGGCCTGCTGCTGCTTGTCGGAGGGGCGCTCGCGCGGGTCCTGGATGGACAGCGCGGCCGCGATCACCATGACCTCGCGCACGCAGCCGTTCTTGTCCGCCTCCAGGACCATGCGGGCCAGGCGCGGGTCGACGGGCAGCTGGGCGAGCCGGCGGCCCTGTTCCGTGAGCCGCTTGCGGACGTCCTTCTCCGCCGGGTTCAACGCGCCCAGTTCCTGGAGCAGTTGGACGCCGTCGCGGATGTTGCGGTGGTCCGGCGGGTCGATGAAGGGGAACTTCTCGATGTCGCCGAGGCCGGCCGCGGTCATCTGCAGGATGACGGAGGCCAGGTTCGTGCGGAGGATCTCCGCGTCCGTGAACTCGGGGCGGGCGAGGAAGTCGTCCTCCGAGTACAGCCGGATGCAGATGCCGTCGCTCGTACGGCCGCAGCGGCCCTTGCGCTGGTTGGCGCTGGCCTGGCTGACCGGCTCGATGGGCAGCCGCTGCACCTTCGTGCGGTGGCTGTAGCGCGAGATGCGGGCGGTGCCCGGGTCGATCACGTACTTGATGCCGGGGACGGTCAGGGACGTCTCCGCGACGTTCGTCGCGAGGACGATCCGGCGGCCCGTGTGGCGCTGGAAGACCCGGTGCTGCTCCGCGTGCGAAAGGCGCGCGTACAGCGGCAGCACTTCGGTGCTGCGTCCGACAGCGCCTCCCGCGCGGGCGAACTTCTTTTCCAGCGCGTCCGCCGTGTCGCGGATCTCCCGCTCGCCGGAGAGGAAGACGAGTATGTCGCCCTCGCCCTCGCGCTGGAGCTCCTCGACCGCGTCCGTGATCGCCGTGATCTGGTCGCGGTCGGAGTCCTCGGAGTCCTCCTCCAGGAGCGGCCGGTAGCGCACCTCCACCGGATACGTGCGGCCGCTGACCTCGACGATCGGGGCGTCGCCGAAGTGCCGCGAGAAGCGCTCAGGGTCGATCGTCGCCGACGTGATGACGACCTTCAGGTCGGGACGGCGCGGCAGCAGCTGCGCCAGGTACCCGAGCAGGAAGTCGATGTTCAGGGACCGCTCGTGGGCCTCGTCGATGATGATCGTGTCGTACGCGCGCAGGTCGCGGTCCGTCTGGATCTCGGCCAGCAGGATGCCGTCCGTCATCAGCTTCACGAACGTCGCGTCCTGGTTCACCTGATCGGTGAAGCGGACCTTCCAGCCGACCGCGTCGCCCAGCGGCGTGCGCAGTTCCTCCGCCACGCGCTCGGCGACCGTCCGGGCCGCGATCCGGCGCGGCTGGGTGTGCCCGATCATGCCGCGCACCCCGCGCCCCAGCTCCAGACAGATCTTCGGGATCTGCGTGGTCTTGCCGGAGCCGGTCTCACCGGCCACGATCACGACCTGGTGATCGCGGATCGCGTCGGCGATCTCGTCCTTCTTCTGGCTGACCGGGAGCTGTTCGGGGTACGTGACCTCGAGCTCGGCCCGGCGGGCACGGCGCGTGTCCGTACGCACCGCGGCCTTCTCGGCCTCGGCGTCGATCTCGGCGACGACCGCGGCCCGGGCCTCGGGCTTACGGATCTTGCGGGCCCCTTCCAGCCTGCGACCGAGGCGGTGGGCGTCGCGAAGGGACAGCTCGGACAGGCGCCGCGCTACGGCGGCGATCCGGTCGGCGGCGGGGGCAGGCTGCGTAGACATACGTCCTCCAGGATCTCACCTCGGAGAAATTCGTGGCGAACGGTTTTGCCGCGGGCCCCGCACCCGGGGAGGGACGTGGGTCCTTCTGGGATGTATGCGGCTTATACGTGCTTTAGCGTGCAGGGTATGTCGCCCCTGGCCGATGACGAACAGCCGCGCCCGCACCCGCCGCACGGCGAGCACGGACGCCCGCCCACCCGGGCCGACCACTGGGCCAACTACAAGAAGTCCCCGTTCTTCCCCGCGACCGTCCTCGTCCTGATCCTCGCGGCCGCGGCCGCGCTCTTCGCCGCCGCCTACACGTACTCCATGGCCAACCCCACCCCGCACCACATCCCCACCGGCGTCACCGGCCAGTACGACCAGGCCCGCGGCCGGCAGTTCCTCGGCGCGATGGAGAAGGCGCTCGACGCCCAGCTCGACCTCAAGCCCTACGCCTCCCGGCAGGACGCCGCCGAGGCCATCGACGAGCAGCGCGTCTACGCCGTGTTCGACGTACGGGACGGCGGCGACCGGGTCCTGCTCGACGTGTCCGGCGCCTCCGGGTTCTCCGTCGCCCAGGTCTTCACCGAGGCCGGACCCGCCGTCGGCAAGGCCACCGGCATCCCCGTCACCGTCCGCGACGTGCGCCCGCTGCAGAGCGGCGACCCGCGAGGCCTCACGATCTTCTACATCTCGCTCGCCGCCGTGATCATCGGTTTCGTCGGCGCGATCCAGCTCAGCGTCCACGCCCGCGCCCTGAACCCGGCCGAGCGGATCGCCTTCACGGCCGCCTACGCCCTGCTCGGCGGCTTCGCCGTCGCCGCCGTCGCCGACTGGTGGCTCGGCGCGGTCGACCTGCCCTTCGTCGAGTCCTGGCTGATCCTCGCGCTGACGATGTTCACCTGCGGCATGGTCTTCACGATGTTCAACACGTTCTTCCACCGCTGGGCGATGATCCCGACCTGGGGCCTGCTCGTGCTGCTCGGCAACCCGGCCTCCGGCGGAGCCGTCGCCCCGCCGCTGCTCCCCACCTTCATCGGCCGGGTCGGCCAGTGGCTCCCGCCCGGCGCCTCCGTCAACGCCCAGCACACGGCGGTCTACTTCCAGGGCCACCAGCACGCCTTCCCGTTCCTGGTGCTGACCGCCTGGTCCCTCGTCTCCTGCGCCCTCTTCTGGTTCTGGCGCCACCGCCACCCGGGCGGCCGCGGCACCCAGCCCCTGCATGCGGCCCCGGTGTAGCCCTCGTCCCGGGCCGCGCCGCCCGTAGGCTCCGGCCATGCCGAACGAACTGTCCGTGGTGGACCGCCTGAGCGTCCTGCCGTTCCCGGCGGGGCGGACCCGGCCATCGGAGGAGGACGTGTGGGGCGGGCCCGGACACCACCTCGCCGTGCTCCGCGAGAGCCGGGACTTCTGGGACAGCCGCGACGAGGAGATCGTCGAGGCGGCCGAGCAGGAGATCGAGTCCGCGCACACGGCACTCGCCGCCCGGCTGACCGGACGCTGGGGCGCGCCGCACGCGATCGAGCTGTGGCCGTATCTGGAGACGGACGGCCCGGTGCCCGAACCGATGGGCTTCCTGAGCTGCATGGCCGGGAGCGTCCAGGTGTGGCGGCTGCCGGCCACCGACCGCTGGATCGGGCTCGCCGTGGGCCAGGCCGACCCGGAATGGCCCATTCAGCTGCTCCTGGCGGTCGGTGAGACCGCGGTGCTGCCGGAGAACTGACCCGGAAACGACTTCGGGCCCCGTCCGATGGACGGGGCCCGAAGGCTTGTGGCTGGGGCCGGGGTCGAACCGGCGACCTATCGCTTTTCAGGCGATCGCTCGTACCAACTGAGCTACCCAGCCACGAAGTTCCGAAGAACTTCAGCGGTCCTGACGGGATTTGAACCCGCGGCCTCCACCTTGACAGGGTGGCGAGCACTCCAAACTGCTCCACAGGACCAAGCTGTTGCGCGACTAAGTGTCGCACAGTGTCTTGCGTGCCCCCAACGGGATTCGAACCCGTGCTACCGCCTTGAAAGGGCGGCGTCCTAGGCCGCTAGACGATGAGGGCTATCGGCCCGCCTGCGCGCTTCGCAGCGCGTCGGGGACGTGAGAAGCATATGGGATGCGGGGACGGTTCGCCAAAACGGTTTACGGGGTGACCTCCGGAGGGCTCGGCGACGGCGTGGCCCCGGGCTGGTTCTCGGCCGGGAGATGGCGGCTGACCTCGGCCGTCGTCAGGCCCAGACCGCCCAGCCTGATCTCGTCCCAGGCCTGGAGCCGCTTGGTCGTCCGGTCCAGATAGAGCACCGACGCCTCCACCGGGTCCGGCTCCTTGTCGTCGACGGCACGCAGCCCGCTGCCCCCGGTCGAGCCCTCGATCCGCAGCCGGGTCCCCAGCGGCAGCACCTCCATCTCCTGGTGGTGGACGTGCCCCGCCAGGACCAGCGGCACCGCCCCGTCCGTCTGGCGCGCGGCGAGCGGGTTGTGGGCCAGCGCGACGTCGACGGGCGTGCCGGCCGCCCGCTGGTCGCGCAGGGCCGAGGCGAGCCGGATGCCCGCGAGACGCTCGGCGGGGTCGCCGAGGGCCTTCGTGGAGCGGTCCGGCGTGTACTGGGGGTCGCCGGTGCCCGCGAAGCGCAAGCCCGCGACGGTGGCCGCCCGGCCCTCGTCGAGCACGTGCACGTTCTTGAAGCGGCCCAGATAGCGCTGGGTCTCCTTCGAGTCGTGGTTCCCGCGGATCCACACGTACGGGGCGCCCAGGTCGGCGACCGGGTCGAGGAAGGCGTTCTCGGCGGTGGAGCCGTGGTCCATGGTGTCGCCGGTGTCGACGATCACCGAGATCCGGTACTGCTTCACGAGCGAGGCGATGATCTTCCAGGACGCCGGGTTGAGATGGATGTCGGAGACGTGCAGGACGCGGATCGTGGACGGGTCGGGCCGGTACGCGGGAAGCGTGGACGTCACGTCGTAGAGCTTGGTGACGTTCGTGACCAGGCGGGCCAACTCCTGCTGGTAGACGTCGAACTCGGTGACGATCGAGCGGGCGTTTCCGACGACGGAGGGCGCCGAGGACAGCAGCCCGGAGAAGCGGGGCTCCAGGACCGACTTCGGGTTCCAGGTGGCGTACGCGCTCACGCCCGAGGCCATCAGGAGCGCGAGGGCGAGGCCGCCGGCGGCGAGGGCGCGGCGCGGGCGGCGGTAGACGGCGAGGCCGAGGGCGGTGGCGCCGGAGACGACGGCGACGCAGGAGCGCAGGGCCAGGTCGACGGTGCCGTGCTCGACGTCGCGGGCCACCTCGTCCTGGAGGCCGGAGATGCGCTCGGGGTGGTCGACGAGGGCCTGGGAGCGGTCGGGGTCGAGCCGGTCGACGTCGACGTCCAGGCGGATCGGGCCCGTGTGGGAGTCCAGCTCCAGGGCGCCGAGCGGCGACACGTTGATCTTCGTGCCGCCGGTCAGGGACGGCCGCAGCGTCATCTTGGTGTCCATCGGGCCGACCGGAGTGCGGACGCTGCCCACGATCAGCAGGCCCAGCCAGGCGCCGAGCAGGACGACGGCGACCAGGCCGAGGGCGCGGGCCACGGGGTGCGGCGGCTGCACGAGCTGCAGGGCGAGGGGGCGCGCGCGGGGGTCCCGGGCTCCCCGCACGGGGCGGAGCGCCCGGCGCAGGACACGTATGGCGGCGGTGGGCGAGCGGGCCATTGCTCCCGTATGCCCAAGTGAGCGGGTGGATATGCGGGTTGTGCCGGACAATGGCCGGGTGCTGGAGATGACGCGTGAGGAGTTCGAGGAACTGGTCGCCGAGGCGCTCGACCGGATTCCGCCCGAGTTGACGCGGCTCATGGACAACGTGGCCGTGTTCGTGGAGGACGAGCCGCCCGCCGACGATCCCGAGCTGCTCGGGCTCTACGAGGGCACGCCGCTGACCGACCGCGGCGAGTGGTACGCGGGGGTGCTGCCGGACCGGATCACGATCTACCGGGGGCCGACGCTGCGGATGTGCGAGGCGCGGGAGGACGTGGTCGCGGAGACGGAGATCACCGTGGTGCACGAGATCGCGCACCACTTCGGGATCGACGACGCCCGGCTGCACGCGCTCGGATACGGCTGACGGGCGGTTGCGGCCGGTTCCGGCCGGGGTGGCGCGTGTCTTCTTGCGGGGCGCGGGAGTTGGGAACGGTGTCCCCGTTCCGTGCCCCGGAGGTGCCCCCGTGCGCCAGCTGCCCGTATCCGTCCGTGTCCTTCGTCTGGGGCGTGTGGCCGCGACCGCGGTGGCCGTCGCCGCGGCCGCCGGGTGCATGAGTGTGGCCGACGGCAAGGACGGGCCCGCGCCCTCGCACTCCGCCTCGCACCGCGGTGGCGCCGCGGCTCCCGAGGGCGGGACGGCGGACTCGGGCGGGGCCGCCGCGCCGCGGGCCGGCCGCGACCCCGGCCGCGCGGGGGCGTCTGACGGGGCGGACGGCGACGCGAAGGGCGCCGAGGACGGCAAGGGCGGCAAGGACGGGCACGGCGACGAGGGCGCGGACGGCGCCTCGGCGGAGCCGTCGGGCTCGGCGTCGCCCCCGAGCGGCGGCCGCCCCACGAAGCCCGCGCCCGCGACCTCCCCGGGCCGGCCGACGCCGCCGCGCACCACCCCGCCGGTGTCGACGCCCACGCCGGACCCGACCCCGTCGCAGACCCCGCCGCCGTCCCCGACGACCGCGGAGCCCTCGTCCTCGGCGCACGAGCAGGCCGGGGCGCGCGTGATGATGGGGGAGCCGACCCCGCGCGCCGGGGCGCCCGCCTGAGCGCTCGCGGCCCGCTGTGAGCGGGGTCTCAGGGATCTGGTTTGCCTCGGGGGTGGGTGGGTGCGTATGGTGGTAGATCGTTTGATCCCATTTGCCCGGCGCCGCAGAAGAGAGCGCCGTGTGGCGCGTACTCTCCCTTGCCGTGGCTGGACCGCATTGAGGCGGTCGACTTGCGAAAGCGCAATTACACGGAGTTGACGGGCGCGTGCCGAGACTCCGGAAGGTTTCGCATTTCGCATGTCCATTTCCCTTGAGAACCTCGCTGACCAGAACGTCGACGCCGTCGAGAACGACGTGACCGACGCGGCCGTCATCGAGGCCCCCGAGGCCCCCGAGGCCGACGTCGTCGAGGCCGCCGAGGCCGAGCTCGACGAGATCGAGGACGCCGAGCCCACCATCACCTTCGCCGACCTCGGTCTGCCCGAGGGCGTCGTCCGCAAGCTCGCGCAGAACGGGGTGACCACCCCCTTCCCGATCCAGGCCGCGACCATCCCGGACGCCCTGGCCGGCAAGGACATCCTCGGCCGCGGCCGCACCGGCTCCGGCAAGACCCTCTCGTTCGGTCTGCCGACGCTGTCGCGTCTGGCCGGCGGCCGCACCGAGAAGCACAAGCCGCGCGCCGTCATCCTCACCCCGACCCGTGAGCTCGCGATGCAGGTCGCGGACGCGCTGCAGCCCTACGGCGACCAGGTCGGCCTGAAGATGAAGGTCGTCTGCGGCGGTACGTCGATGGGCAACCAGATCTACGCCCTGGAGCGCGGCGTCGACATCCTCGTCGCCACCCCGGGCCGTCTGCGCGACCTCATCAACCGCGGCGCCGCCGACCTCAGCGCCGTCGAGGTCGCCGTCCTCGACGAGGCCGACCAGATGTCCGACCTGGGCTTCCTGCCCGAGGTCACCGAGCTGCTCGACCAGGTCCCGGCCGGCGGCCAGCGCATGCTCTTCTCCGCCACCATGGAGAACGAGATCAAGACGCTCGTCACCCGGTACCTGAACGACCCGGTCAGCCACGAGGTCGACGCCGCCCAGGGCGCCGTCACGACCATGTCGCACCACATCCTCATCGTGAAGCCCAAGGACAAGGCGCCGGTCACCGCGGCCATCGCCTCCCGCAAGGGCCGCACGATCATCTTCGTCCGCACCCAGCTGGGCGCCGACCGCGTCGCCGAGCAGCTGCGCGAGTCCGGTGTGAAGGCCGACGCGCTGCACGGCGGCATGACGCAGGGCGCGCGCACCCGCACCCTCGCCGACTTCAAGGACGGTTACGTCAACGTCCTGGTCGCGACCGACGTCGCCGCCCGCGGCATCCACGTCGACGGCATCGACCTGGTCCTGAACGTGGACCCGGCCGGCGACCACAAGGACTACCTGCACCGCGCGGGCCGCACGGCGCGTGCCGGCCGCACCGGCACGGTCGTCTCCCTGTCGCTGCCGCACCAGCGCCGCCAGATCTTCCGCCTGATGGAGGACGCGGGCGTCGACGCCGGGCGTCACATCATCCAGGGCGGCGCGGCCTTCGAGCCGGAGGTCGCCGAGATCACCGGCGCCCGCTCCATGACCGAGGTCCAGGCCGAGTCCGCGGGCAACGCGGCGCAGCAGGCCGAGCGCGAGGTCGCCTCCCTGACCAAGCAGCTGGAGCGCGCCACCCGGCGTGCCACCGAGCTGCGCGAGGAGGCCGACCGTCTCACCGCCCGCGCCGCCCGTGACCGTGGCGAGGACGAGGAGGGCGTGGCCGCGGCCGTCGCCGCCGCCGCGGAGGCCGCTGCCGCCGCTGTCGTCGTCGAGGTCCCGGAGCAGCCGGAGCGTTCCTCGTACGAGCCGCGCCAGCGCCGTGACGAGCGGGGCAACTACGAGCGCCGTGACCGTCGTGACGACCGGGGCGGCGACCGTGGTGGCCGTTCCTTCGAGCGTCGTGACGACCGCGGTGGTGACCGTGGTGGCTTCCGCCGTGACGACCGCCGTGACGACCGGGGCGGCGACCGTGGGGGCCGTTCTTTCGAGCGTCGTGACGACCGCGGTGGCTTCCGCCGGGACAACGACCGTGGTGGCTTCAACCGTGACGACCGCGGCGGCCGTTCCTTCGAGCGCCGTGACGACCGGGGCGGCGACCGTGGTGGCCGTTCCTTCGAGCGCCGCGACGACCGCGGCGGCGACCGTGGCGGCTTCCGCCGCGACGACCGCCCGTCGGGCCACCGGGGCAGCGACCGCCCGTTCAACCGTGACCGCCGCGACGACCGTCCCTCCACGGGCCACCGTCCGTACGGCCGCCGTGACGACCACCGCGGTGCCGGTTCCGGCTCGTCCTTCGGCCGCCGCGACGACAAGCCGCGCTGGAAGCGCAACGGCTGACACTCCGACCGGCACTGATCGCCCATTGACCGGCGCCGACCGGCACTGAGCGCGGAAGCGGGTCCCTCTCTCACGAGAGGGGCCCGCTTTTTTCGTTCCCGCCGGACGGGTGCGCGCTGCTAGGCTCCGGGGGCCCGTGTCACGGGTCTTCACTTTCGTACCGAGGGGCCCCACACCCTCCATGGTTCACACATGGTTCAAGGAGGGGCATTGCCTCGTCGGGGTCGTCTTCTGTCGGTGTCGCTGGCCGCGCTCATGGCGCTCGGCACCGCCTCGCTCACCTTCGCGCAGCCCGTGGGTGCCGCCGGTGCCGAGACCGTCGTACCGACGGGCGACGTCTGGGGGATCGACTTCGCCGGTGGTCATCTCAGCACCGTCGAGCGGGCTCCCAACGGGGAGCAGTACGTCACCGACCGGACCGTCTCGGCGGACGGCGCCACGGTGGGGGCCCTGTCGCGGCGCGGGTTCGCGGGGACCTACGCGGTCGGCCAGCACGCCGAGCGGGTGCCGTGCGACGCGAGCGGCGGCTGCGTGCCGCTGCGGGCGACCGGTGACGGCGGCGTCGGCTACTTCTCCGTCCACAGCGACGGCACCGAGCGGGCGCAGATCTGGCTGGGCCCGGACTCGTACCACTCCGCCGACGAACCCTCCGTCACCGGCGGCCGGTTCACCGACGTCAGCGGCCGCTTCTTCGCCTACTCCGCCGCTTCCACCGGCAAGCAGTACGTCGACGCCACGCAGACCTACCGTTCGGCGGACGTGCGGCTGACCCGCACCACGAGCGCCGCGTCCCTGTGGGGCACGCGGCTGTGGACGCCGGGATCCGGCGCGGGGGTGGTCACCTCGTACGACCTGAAGGCGAAGAAGACGGTGGCGACCGTGTCCACCGGGGCGCCGTGCACCGTCAAGGAGCTTCAGGTGATCGGGCGTTGGCTGTACTGGAACTGCGGTTCCGGCGGCCCCGCGGGCGTCTACGACCTCACCGCGCAGAAGAACATCACCGTGCCGTCGGGGCCCGCGCTCGTCGGCGACGGCTATCTCGTCCAGCACGACCGGACCGCCGGGAAGCTGCTGCTCACCGACTTCCACACGGGCACGGCGCAGGCCCCGCGCGCCGTCGCCGACCTTCCGGCGGGCGCCACCGCGGACCAGCGGCGGCTGACCTGGTCCGTGGACAAGTTCGGCGGCGACATCGCGTACGTGGGCCAGGACCAGGCCGTGCACATCGTGCAGAGCGGCGTGCCGGCGCAGGGCCTCACGAAGATCGAGTCGGATGTCGACGGCGCGACCCTGGACGCCAAGGGCCGCGACGGCGCCTCCACCGCCTGGAACAGCACCTGGCAGTTCAACAAGCCCGCCACCTGGACGTTCACGGTGAAGGACGGCTCCGGCAAGGTGGTGCGCACCCTGCGCGGCGGCGGCGACGCCACGGCGCGGGTGGCGTGGGACGGCCGGACGGACGCGGGCACCTACGCCTACAACGCCGCCTACACGTGGACGCTGAGCGCGACCGGCGCCGACGGCACCGGCACCTTCGCCACCTCCGGCGGCATCGCCCTCACCGGCGGCCTCCAGGGCCACCACGACCAGGGCGGCTACCGCTTCGGCGAAATGGTCACCCTCAACTCCTCGGGCGGCCTGACGCTGCACTACACCGAGGGCAAGGGCACGTTCGACTGGAAGCAGTCCGGATCCGGCTGGCCCGCCGGCACCGTGGCCGTGCCGTTCGGCGACATGGGCAGCGACCGCTGCTCCGAGCTGCTGGTGCGCACGCCGGACGGTGAGCTGCGCCGTTACGCGGGCAAGTGCGGCAGCGGCGCCTACGTCCCCGGGAGCAGCCACACCTCGCTGGGCACCGGCTGGAACGCGTACAACGTGCTGACCGCGCCCGGCGACCTGACCGGTGACGGGCGGGTGGACCTGCTGGCCCGCAAGGCGTCCACCGGTGACATCTACGTGTTCGCGAACGACGGCCACGGCAAGCTCCTCGCCGGCAAGAAGATCCGCTCCGCCTGGACGTACACCCACATCGTCGGCGCCGGTGACCTGAACGGCGACGGGCTCGGGGACCTGCTGGCCCGCGGCAAGGACGGCACCCTCTACCGCTACGACGGCAAGGGCGACGGCACCCTGAAGGACCGGGTCACCGTGTTCACCGACTGGGGCGGCTCGTACACGACGATCGTGGGGGCCGGCGACATCACGGGTGACGGCCGCAACGACCTCGTGGTGCGGGACAAGGACGGGAACCTGTACCGCAACGACGGCAAGGGGAACGGGTCGTTCACCTCGCGGACGAAGATCGCGACCGGATGGGCGTACAAGGGCGTCTTCTAGCCCGCCGACCGGTCCTTGATCGACCGCATGTCGGGCCCCCGGCACGGGAATCGCTGGGGGCATGACAAGTGAAGCGAACGAAGCGATCGACCGGAAACCGCCGCCCGGGCCGCAGGGCCCGGCGGCGAGCGCCGGCTCGGACGAGGAGCGTCTCGCCCAGCTCGGCTACACCCAGGTGCTGGCCCGACGGATGTCGGCATTCTCCAACTACGCCGTCTCCTTCACCATCATCTCCGTCCTGTCCGGCTGTCTGACGCTGTATCTGTTCGGCATGAACACCGGCGGCCCCGTGCTCATCACCTGGGGCTGGGTCGGCGTCGGACTGATGACGCTGTTCGTCGGGCTCTCGATGGCCGAGATCTGTTCGGCCTATCCGACCTCCGCGGGCCTGTACTTCTGGGCGCACCGGCTCGCCCCGGAGCGGTCGGCGGCGGCCTGGGCCTGGTTCACCGGCTGGTTCAACGTGCTCGGGCAGGTCGCCGTGACCGCCGGCATCGACTTCGGCGCCGCGTCCTTCCTCGGCGCGTACCTGAACCTGCAGTTCGGCTTCGAGGTGACGCCCGGCCGCACGATCCTGCTCTTCGCCGCGATCCTGCTGCTGCACGGCCTGCTGAACACCTTCGGCGTGCGCATCGTCGCGTTCCTCAACAGCGTCAGCGTGTGGTGGCACGTGCTCGGCGTCGTCGTCATCGTCGCCGCGCTCGCCGTCGTCCCCGACCACCATCAGTCGACGGCCTTCGTCTTCACCCACTTCGTCGACAACACCGGCTGGGGCAGCGGCCTCTACGTCGTCCTGATCGGCCTGCTCATGGCCCAGTACACGTTCACCGGCTACGACGCCTCCGCGCACATGACCGAGGAGACCCACGACGCGTCCACCGCCGGACCGAAGGGCATCGTCCGCTCGATCTGGACGTCCTGGATCGCCGGCTTCGTGCTCCTGCTCGGCTTCACCTACGCGATCCAGTCGTACCAGGGCGCCCTGGACTCGCCGACCGGCGCGCCGCCCGCGCAGATCCTCCTCGACGCGCTCGGCGCCACCGCCGGCAAGCTCCTGCTCCTGGTCGTGATCGGCGCCCAGCTCTTCTGCGGCATGGCCTCGGTCACCGCCAACTCCCGCATGATCTACGCCTTCTCGCGCGACGGGGCCCTGCCGTTCTCCCGCGTCTGGCACACCGTCAGCCCCCGCACCCGCACCCCCGTCGCCGCCGTCTGGCTCGCCGCGGCGGGCGCCCTCGTCCTCGGCCTCCCGTACCTCATCAACGTCACGGCGTACGCGGCCGTCACCTCGATCGCCGTCATCGGCCTCTACATCGCCTACGTCGTCCCGACGCTGCTGCGGCTGCGCAAGGGCGACGCGTTCGAGCGCGGCCCCTGGCACCTGGGCCGCTTCTCCCGCCCGATCGGCATCGTCGCGGTCGCCTGGGTGGCCGTCATCACGATCCTCTTCATGCTCCCCCAGGTCTCCCCGGTCACCTGGGAAACCTTCAACTACGCCCCGATAGCGGTCCTCGTCGTACTCGGCTTCGCCGGGACGTGGTGGGGGGTGTCGGCGCGGCACTGGTTCCTGCGCGAAACACCCCGCGACGAGCCCTGACACCCCGGGATGCCGATACCCGATCGGCGTCCCGGGTCGCTCGGGCTATGCTCGGGGTTGCGTCGGCCGGTGCCGGCGTGGTGGACCCTTAGCTCAATTGGCAGAGCAGTGGACTTTTAATCCATTGGTTGTGGGTTCGAGTCCCACAGGGTCTACGCGTACAGGCGGCGCCCGGGTCGGCTTCGGTCGGCTCGGGCGCCGCTGTGTTCCGGCGGGTCGTCAGCTCAGGGAGCTGTCCTTGACCGTGCAGGTGGCGCTGTCGGCCGGGCACCAGTGGGTGCGGCCGCCGACGAGGTGGAGTTCGAGGTCCGCGTCGCTCATGCCGTTGCGGTCGAGGGCGGCGCGCAGGGCGGTCGGCGCGGGCTGGGGCGGGAGGCCGAGGACGCCGATGACGACGACGCCGTTGCGGGCCTCGACCGAGGCGATCTGCCATTGGCGGCCGGAGGCCCACTTCTCGGCGACCGGACGGGCGTCGGCGGCGAGCGCGCGGTCCCGGGCCACGGACACGGTGCCGGTGGTGAGCGGCACCGCGATCAGCAGGACCACGGCCGCGACCGCCACGAGCGTGCGGCCGTGGAACCGCCCCACGGCGATGCCCGACTCCTGGGCCGCGCCCCGCACTCCGTAGAGCAGGAACACCACGGTCCCGGTGGCCACGATCGCGGCCACGTTGGTCGCGAACAGCAACGCCGACTCGCTCGCGTCGTGGTAGCGGCCGACCGTGAGGAGCAGGCCCGTCACGGCGAGCGGCGGCACGAGCGAGATGGCGATGGCGACGCCGGGCAGCGTGTCGGAGATGTCCGCGCGGACCAGAGCGAACGCGCCGACCGTGCCCGTCGCGAGCGCGGCGAGAAGGTCGATGAGGCGTGGGCTGATCCGTGACGAGACCTGGCTGTTGGAGGCGAACGCGTCCGGGGGAGCGGCGATCCAGCCGAGCAGCATGCCGACCGCGACGACCGCGAGCGCGCCCCCGAGCACGAGCAGCGCGCAGCGCGTCACCTGAGCGCGGTCGGCGAGGACGAGGGCCAGGGCGCTGCCCAGGATCGGGGTCATGAGAGGGGCGACGATCATGGCGCCGATGACGGTGGCGGTGGAGTCGCCCACCACGCCGGCGCTCGCGATGACCGCGGCGAGCACGAGCAGACCCCAGAAGCGGGTCGAGCTCGGGCTCCTGAAGTCCCGCTCGATGAACAGCGTTCCGGTCATCCGGCGTGCGGTGCCCGCGTCTGCATGAGCCATGTGATCAGGAACCTTCCACGGGTGCGCCGGGTGACGGGCGCGGTGCGGATCTCGAAATGCGCGCCCCAAAACCGCGGTGAATACTTTTCAGCACCATCCGGCCACATGGCGGAAAAGAGGCATGCATGGACGACTACCCGCTTCTGGACCTGCTTCTCACGATGCTTTTCTTCTTCCTCTGGATCATGTGGTTCTTCCTGCTCTTCCGGGTGATCATGGACATCTTCCGGGACGACGACCTGAGCGGCTGGGGCAAGACCGGCTGGCTCATCTTCTGCCTGGTCCTGCCGTTCCTCGGCGTGTTCGTCTACGTGATCGCCCGGGGCAAGGGCATGGGGCAGCGGGACGTGAAACAGGCGAAGGACCGGGAAGCGGCCTTCCAGGACTACATTCGCAAGACGGCCGGCGAGACGAACGCGGGTGCCGGCGGAAGCGATGAAATCGCCAAACTCGCCACACTCGCCGAACTCCACAAGTCCGGATCGCTGAGCGACGAGGAGTTCGGTAAGGCGAAGGCCAAGCTGCTCGCCTGAACGGGCGGGCCGGAAAGGTGAATCTCCGTGCTCAGTGAAGAAATCGACGCCGACACCGTCGGCCCGGTGGACGTCGCCGTGATCGTCTTCGAGGGCAACCGGTTCAACGGCGAGGTCGTGCCGGCCCTGCAGGAGCTGCAGGGGGACGGAACCGTACGCATCCTCGACCTGACCTTCGTACGGAAGACCGGCGACGGCTCCGTCGACGTCGTCGAGCTGACCGACCCGGCGGTGGCGGAGACGTTCGGCCAGGTGGCCGGGGCCCGGTTCGACCTGCTCAGCGACGAGGACCTGCGCACCGTCGCCGAAGGGCTCCCGCCGGAGTCCTCGGCCGCGGTGGTGGCCTGGGAGAACACCTGGGCCGCCCGGCTCGGCGCCGCGATCCGCGGCTCGGGCGGCGAGATCGTGATGCTGGAGCGCATCCCCAGGACCACCGTCGCCGAGGCGGTCGCCGCGCTCGGAGCGTGACACCCACCTGGCGGAACCCGTGACGCGGACCCGTCGCGGAGCACCTGGACCCCGAACACCACCGGAAGGGACCTCACCATGCCTCAACGCTTCGGGCGGCCCGGCCTGCTCGGCACCATCGCCCGCACCGCGGTGATCTCGGGCACCGCCTCCGCGGTCTCCAACCGGGTCAACCGCGGCATGGCCGAGCGGGACATGCGCCGGCAGGCTGAGGCCCAGGCCGCCTGGCAGGGGCCGCCCCAGGGCGAGCCCCCCGCCGCGCCGCCGCAACCGCCCGCCCCGCAGCAGCCCGCGGCCACGGACCGGGTCGCTCAGCTCACCGCGCTCGCCGACCTCAAGGCGCAGGGACTGCTGACCGACGAGGAGTTCGCGGCCGAGAAGGCCCGGGTCCTCAACTCCTGACCGCCGTAGCGGCACACCGACGCCCGCCCCCGTGACCGGCACGGGGGCGGGCGTTGCGGGTGCGGCCGGTGCCTCACGCCGCCTTGGTGAGGGTGGAGCGGTCCAGCCGGGCCGGGGCCGCGGACGCCCGCGTGGTCTCGTGGCGGGGCCACAGGACCAGGGCTCCGCCGGCGCCCACCGCGGCGAGGGCCGCGAGGACGGTCCAGGCGAGCGGGAAGCCGGCCGTCGTGCCGAGCCATCCGGCGATCGGGTAGGTGACCAGCCACGCCAGGTGGGACAGGGAGAACTGGGCCGCGAAGATCTCGGGGATCGCGGCGCGGCCGGCGGAGGCGCGCAGGACCTTGCCGGTGGGCGTGATGATCAGCGCCATGCCGATGCCGGTCACGGCCCACACGGCCGCGGTGCCGGCCCACGTGGTGAGGCCCGTCGCGATGACGGTGACGGCGGCGGTGGTCGCGGCGACGAGGACGGCGGCGCCGGTGAGCATCACGGTGCGGGCGGCGATCCGGTCGAGGACGCGGGGGAGGGCGAGGGCGGCCAGGAGCGTCCCGGTGCCGGAGGCGGCGAGCATCCAGGCCACGTCCGACTGAGAGCCGCCGAGCACGTCCCGTACGTAGTTGACGGTGTTGACGACGACGATCGAACCGGCGGCGGCGACCGTGAGGTTCAGCGCCATGACGCCGCGCAGGCGCGGGGTCGTGAGGAAGGTCCTGATGCCTGCCGCGGCCTTGTCCCAGGCCTTGGTGTGGGTGCTGGGGCGGGCGTCGGGGACGCGGGCCGACAGGACGAGCAGGGCGGAGACGAGGAACCCGGCGGACGTGCCGAGGAACAGCCGGTCGAAGCTCATGAAGGTCAGGGCGACGGCCGCGAGGACCGGGCTGAGCAGGCTCTCCATGGTGGAGGCGACCTGGGAGGCGGACAGCGCCCGGGTGTAGGCGGACTCGTCGGTGACGATGTCGGGGATGACGGCCTGGAAGGTGGGGGTGAAGGCCGCGGAGCCGGCCTGGAGCAGGCCGATCAGTACGTAGACGTGCCACACCTCGCTGACCAGCGGGAGCGCGAGGACGACCGCGCCGCGGAGCACGTCGAGGGCGACGAGGAGGGCTCTTCTCGGGAGCCGGTCGATGTACGCGGCGGCCAGCGGTGCGATGACCACGTACATGACCATCTTGATGGTCAGGGCGGTGCCGAGGACCGTGCCGGCGCGGGGGCCCGCGAGGTCGTAGGCGAGGAGTCCGAGGGCCACCGTGGTGAGCCCGGTGCCGAAGAGGGCGATGACCTGGGCGCCGAAGAGGTGGCGGTAGTCGCGGATCGCGAACAGTCGCATGACGGGTTCCTTCCGTGTGCGTGCGGTGGGGCACGGCCCCGGGGTGGAGGCCGTGCCCCGCGGGTACAGGCGGGGGCGTCGCGGTCAGGCACCGGCGTCACCTCCCGGGGTGAGGCCGGCGAGGAGGTTGAAGGCGCCGGTGAGGACGTTCAGGGCGACGACGCCGACGACATCGGCGATCGCGCGGTCGCTGTAGCCGTGGGCGCGCAGCGCGGTGATCTGCTCGTCGGTGATCGACGTCGGCTCGCGGTGGACCTGGAGGGCGAGGGCGACGATCGCCGCGATCGCGGGATCGGCCGAGGTGCCCGCGCGGGCCCGCTCGATCTCGTCCTCGTCCACGCCGAGCGCGCGGGCGGCGGCGATGTGGGCCTCCAGGCAGAGGCCGCAGCCCTGCTGGGCCTGTACGGCGACGGAGATCCGCTCGCTGATCCGGCGGTCGAGCTTGGCGCGGCCCATGGCCCGGCTGAGCTGGAGGTATCCGCCCAGGACGGCCGGTGAGTGGGCCATCGTGGAGACCATGCCGCCGATCTGTCCGTGCCGGGAGACCAGGTCGGCGAGGAGGTCGCGGGACGCGCCGACGGCCGTCTCGGGGGTGAGTGGGGTGAGGCGGGGCATTGGGTGCGCTCCCTTCTTGAGAGTGCTCGGGTTTCTCTTGAGAGTGCTCGGGTTTCCGGGCGGGTGGGGTAGGGGCGGGGGGTATGCGCGCCCCGGCCGTCAGTGGTGGGCGTGGGCGTCGTGGTGGCCGTGGTGCGCGTGGTGTCCGTGGTCGCCGTGCTCCGGCGCGGCGTCCGCGGTCTTCGGCGCCGTGCGCACGGTGAACTCGGCGGTCCGGACGACGCCCTCGTGCTGGAAGTCCAGGTACAGGCGGTACGTGCCGGCCGAGGGGGCGACGGCCATGAAGGAGATCTCGGGGCCCGGGGCGGTGACGCCGTCGCCGGGGGCGCCCTCCGGGTGGACGTGGAGGTAGCCGAGGTCGCCGACGCGCAGGGCGACGAGGTGTCCGTAGGCGGCCAGGTAGGGCTCGAGGTCGGTGACGGGCCGGCCGTCGCGGCTGACGGTGAGGGTCAGCTCGCTCGCCTCGCCGGCCCGGAGCGAGCCGTCCAGCGTGACCGCGTAGTCGCCGAGCCGGGCGATGCCGGTGGCCTCGGGGAGGGGGCGCGGGTCGTAGGCGCCGGCGACCGCCACGTCGGCGCCCAGGGTCAGGGTGCCGGTGTGGCCGGCCGGGTGGATGTCGGTGAAGAACCGCCAGTCGCCCGGCGTCAGGGTCAGCTCGGTCGTCCAGACGCCCTTCTCGTCCCGCACCGGGTGCACGTGCTGGAACCCGGAGGTGTCCCGCCGTACGGCGATGAAGTGCAGTTCCTTCTCGTGCTCGGGCACGAACTCGGTCACGGGGCGCCCGTCGGGGCCGGTCACGCGGAAGGTGATCGTCCGGGGGCCGGCGCCGAGGACCGTCGCGTCGAGCTCCAGCGTGTACCCGCCCTCGGAGACCGACAGGCCGCCCGCCTGGGTGCCGTGACCGGCGTGGGCGGAGTGGTCGGTGTGGCCGGCGTGAGCAGCGTGGTGGTTCGTCATGACAACTCCCTGGGCTCTGATCCGTCTTCGGGTGCCGTCCGCTCGGGGCGACGATCAGAAACATATACCCCCCGGGGGTATCTATGGAAGGGGATCCCGAGAAAACTTCGGGCGCCGGGCCGGGGGCGGGGGCGGCTCAGGGCCGGGGTCGCAGGAACAGTGCCGCGAGGGCGACGCCGAGGAGGACGAGCCCCGCGTTCACCGCGATGGCCGTCGTGACGCCGCTGTGGACGGCCGAGGCCGTGGTCGCTCCCGCCGTGGCGGCCGTGACCACCGCGGACATGACGGGGGTGCCGAGCGTGATGCCGACCTGCTGCGCCATGGACGCGAGGCCGGTGGCCAGGCCCTGTTCGGCGTCGGGGAGCCCGCTCGTCGCGGTCACCATGAATCCGACGATGACCAGCATGTTGCCGACGCCGCCGAAGAAGGTCGCGGGCAGCAGCAGGGCGAGCGACGCGCCGGTCGACGTACCGAGGAAGAGCAGGGCGGCGGTGAAGACCGTCTGGACGAGGCCGCCCGCCACCAGGGCCGTCAGGGGCGAGGTCAGGGCGATCACGCGCGGGGCGAGCAGCCCGCCGGCCACCGTGCCGAGCCCCAGCACGCCGAACGTGACGCCGGCCGCGAGCGGCGAGAAGCCCAGGGTCTTCTGCAGGTACAGGGTGAGCAGGTAGACGAGGGACGTCTCGGTGACGAAGGCGAGCAGACCGAGGACGTTGCCCCAGGCCACGGTGCGGCGGCCGAGCGTGCGCAGCGGCACGAGGGGCGCGGAGGCCCGCCGCTCGATCAGGAAGAACGCGGCCAGCAGGAGCGCGCCCGCGCCGAGTCCGAGCGGGGCGTGCGGGTGGGTCCAGCCGCGTTCGCCGGCCTGGGTGAGCCCGAAGACGAGGCCGAGCAGGCCGAGGGTGACGGTGAGCGCGCCGGGCAGGTCGAGGCGGGGGCGCTCGGTGGGACGGGACTCCTTGATGACGGCCGGGGCGATCACCACGACGGCGAGTGCGACCGGCACGTTCAGGAAGAACGCCCAGCGCCACGAGAGGAGGTCGGTCAGGACGCCGCCGAGGATCGCGCCGGTGGTGAAGCCGGCCGACATGAGCGCGCCGTTGATGCCCAGCGCCTTCTGGCGCAGCGGGCCCTCCGCGAAGGAGGTCGTGAGGAGGGCGAGGCCGGCCGGGGTGGCGGCCGCGGTCGCCAGGCCCTGGGCGACCCGGGCGGCGAGCAGCACCTCCGGGCTGGTCGCGAGGCCGCCGGCGAGCGAGGCGGCGCCCAGCAGCGCGAGGCTGCCGATGAAGATCTTCTTGCGGCCGATCAGGTCGCCGATCCGGCCGAAGAAGAGGGTGAAACCGGCCGCCGAGAGCGCGAACGCCGTGGCGATCCACTGCAGGTCGGAGAGGGCGAAGCCGAGGCTGTCGCCGATCGCGGGCAGCGCGACGTTCAGGATCGAGAAGTCGACGGCCAGCATGAACTGGGCGACGAGGAGGACGGCGAGGACCAGCTTCAGCCGGCCGGAGAGCCGCTCCGTGGCGGGCGCGGCCTGTGCTCCGTGCCGCCGGGCATCGGTGGGTGCGGTGGTGGACATGGGCGTACGGCCCCTTCCGTGAACGCGGAGACGTAATGGGTCTGTGGTTCCGTTACGTCGGAACGTAGCACGGCTGGAGCTGGTAAGGGAACCGTGGTTCCGATAAGCTGAGTGCTGTGAGAGTGCCGGACGGGAATCGGGCACCCCGCACACCCGCCCCCCACGACGGACGAAAGAGAGCCCCCATGTCCGGCAGTGCCGCAGCCCCCGGTACCCAGCGCCCCGGCGGCCGCACCGCCCGGGTCCGCGAGGCCGTGCTCCAGGCCGCGGGCGACACCCTCGCCGCCGACGGCTTCGACGCCCTGGACCTCGGCGAGATCGCCCGCACCGCCGGCGTCGGCAAGACCACCGTCTACCGGCGCTGGGGCAGCCCCGGCGCGCTCGCCGCCGACCTGCTCGCGGACATGGCGGAACAGTCACTGCCCCGCGCGGACACCGGCACGCTCGAGGGCGACCTCCGGGCCAACGCCCGCCTGGTCGTGGCGACCCTCACCGATCCCCGCCAGGGCCGCCTGTTCAAGGCCCTGATCGCGGCGTCCCTGTGCAACGAGCAGGCCGCCGAGGCCCTGCACCGCTTCTACGCCGTGCGGATCGGGGAGTGGGCGGGCTGCGTCACGGACGCCGTCGCCCGCGGGGAGGTCCCGGCCGGGACGGACCCGGACGCGGTCGTCGCCGCCGTCTCGGCCCCGCTCTACTACGCCCTGCTCAACACCGGCCGCCCGCTGACCGACGCGGAGGCCGCCCGTGCCGCCCGCGCCGTCGCCGAGGCGGCCCGCGCCGGAGTCTGGGCCCCGTCGGGCACCGCGGAGGTCACGGATTCCTGAGCGGGCGGGTGTGGATCTTGGACATGCAGGCCGGAAGCGCCGCGTCCGCCCCGTGCTCCCGCGCCCGGTACGCACTCGGGCTCTCCCCGACGAGCTCGGTGAACCGCGTGCTGAACGTGCCCAGCGACGTGCACCCGACCGCGAAGCACACCTCGGTCACCGACAGGTCGCCGCGCCGCAGCAGGGCCTTCGCCCGCTCGATCCGCCGCGTCATCAGATAGCTGTACGGCGTCTCGCCGAACGCGGCGCGGAAGCTGCGGGAGAAGTGGCCCGCGGACATCAGGGCGTCCTGGGCCAGGGCCGCCACGTCGAGCGGCTCGGCGTAGTCGCGGTCCATCCGGTCGCGGGCCCGCCGCAACCGCACGAGGTCGTCCAGATCCGGGCGCTTCACCCGCCCATTTTCCCACCGCAACCCGACGGACGGACCCGTTCCGCCCCCAAGCGCGACCCGGCACTGGGCCAGGGACCCCGACCGGCCCCGACCGAGGCCTCACCCACCCCCTGACGGCATCTCAAGAATGGGTGCTTGGGGGAATCTTGACTCGCCGGGTGCTCCCTACCGGCTCAACAGATCCTGCGCCGCGCGCCCCCGCGGGTCACGCTTCGAGTGACCGAACCGGAGGTGTTGCATGGCAGCGGGCACGCGGGCACGAGCTGTTCTGCTGGGACTGTTGATCCCCGCCCTGATGGCGGGCGCGACGGCATGCGGCGGCGCGGCCGCAACCCGTGCGCAGATCGCCGCCCGGCCGGAGAAGCGTCCCGCCGGCCAGACCTTCGCCCACCCCGGCGTCCTGGTCGGCAAGGCCCAGCTCACGGCGGCGCGGCAGCACGTCGAGCACCGGCAGGAGCCGTGGGCGTCCGCGTACCGGCAGATGAGCCGCAGCAAGTACGCGAGCCCCGCCTACAAGGCGAAGCCGTACGCGGTCGTGGAGTGCCCGCCGGACACCCGCCCCGGGCAGGGCTGCGTGGAGGAGCGCGAGGACGCCATCGCCGCGTACACCCAGGCCCTGCTCTGGAACATGACCGGCCGCAGAGCGCACGCCGAGAAGGCCGTGCAGATCATGAACGCCTGGTCGGACAAGGTGAAGAAGCACACCGAGGGCAACGCCGGACTCCAGACCGCCTGGGCCGCGACCTCCTGGGCCAAGGCCGCCGAGCTGATGCAGTACACGTACGACGGCTGGCCGGACGGGCAGGAGCTCAAGTTCCAGCGGATGCTGCGGGACGTCTACCTGCCGGTCGTGCGGGGCGGATCCGCCGACTTCAACGGGAACTGGGACCTCGTCATGGCCGACGCCACGATGAGCATGGCCGTGTACCTGAACGACAAGCCGTCCTTCGACAAGGCGGTGCACCACTTCCGCACCCGCGTCCCCGCCTACTTCTACCTGTCCTCCGACGGGAAGCTGCCGGTCAAGCCCGAGGGCAGCGACATCGACACCCCGGAGAAGATCCACACGTACTGGTTCGGGCAGACCACGTTCAAGGACGGGCTCTCGCAGGAGACCTGCCGCAACTTCAAGCACGCCAGCTACTCGCTGGCCGCCACCTCGCACATGGCCGAGACCGCCTGGCACCAGGGCCTCGACCTGTACGGGGAGGTGAAGGACCGGCTCGCGGCCGCGCTCGAGTTCCACTCCAAGTACCAGCTGGGCGCCACCGCCCCGGCCTGGCTGTGCGGCGGCAAGGTGCAGCGGGACATGGGTCCGGACACCGAGGTGGGCCTCGCGCATCTGCGGGGGCGGCTGAAGATGGACCTGCCGCAGACCACCCGGCTCACCCGGGAGGAGCGGCCCGAGGGAACGGACGACCTGTTCGTGGCCTGGGAGACCCTCACCCACGCGCGGGCCGCCTGATCCGGGCCCGCGGCAACCGATTCGCGTTTACCTCCACCGATGGCGTACTGTTGGTTTCACCGACGCGGGGTGGAGCAGCTCGGTAGCTCGCTGGGCTCATAACCCAGAGGTCGCAGGTTCAAATCCTGTCCCCGCTACTGACAGAGCGAGGGGGGGGGGGGGTCCGCTCTGGGGGGTGGGGGGGGGGTGTTAGGGGGTT